>CAYWOT010000250.1:0-3616 GCA_964459975.1 uncultured bacterium | reverse complement strand
GATCGGGATCTCTTCCCTCTTGAGTCCCTGGGGATAGCCCTTGCCGTCCCATCGTTCATGGTGGTAGAGAGCGAACTTTTCGGCGCACTGGAGGAAGGGGCTGTCGGATCCTCGAAGGATCTTCGCGCCGATCTCCGAATGGCTCTTCATGATTTCGAACTCCTCCGGCGTCAGCCTTCCCGGCTTGAGGAGGATCGAGTCGGGGATTCCCACCTTTCCGATGTCGTGCATCGGAGCGCCGTAGAACATGATCTCCGCTTCCGTGGTTGAGACCCCTTCGAGATGCTTCAGGATGACTTCCGTATAGTAGCTGATCCGCTTGACGTGCACGTAGGTGTCCTCGTCCCGGTATTCCGCGGCGAGGGTCAACCGCTGCACGGTGTCGATCAGCGCCTCCCGAAGCTTCCCGGTCCGCTCCGCCACCTGGCTCTCGAGGATCCGGCTGTGCTGCTCGAGAAAATCCTGGTATTTCTTCACCTTCAGCAGGTTGCCGACGCGGACCAGCAGTTCCGTGCTGTCGACAGGCTTTCCCAGGAAGTCGTTGGCTCCCGCCTGGAGCGCCGTGATCCGCGACTCGCGGTCCGTGTGGGACGTGAACATCACGACGGGAATGCTCTGCGTGCCGGAGCCGTTCTTGAGGCGGCGGCACGTCTCGAACCCGTCCATCTTCGGCATCGAGATGTCGAGGAGGATGAGATCCGGCTGGAGCGCCTTCGCCAGAGAGAGCCCCTCAATGCCGTCGGGCGCCGAGCGGACCCGAAAGCCCTTCCTCTCAAGAATCGCTCCCAAAACGTCCACGACGTCGCCGTGGTCGTCCACGATCAGAATTTGTGCGCCCCCTTGGGGCTGGTCGTTCACGCAACATCCCTCCCGGGGCTGTACCCCGCCACGATCTTATCGGCAGTACCGGCAGGATTTTTCAGTCCGAAGTCGAAAAAGACGGACCGCCCTCCGAATTGCCGGGCCGTCCCCCCGGTTTCGCACCGGATTCGGCTTCCTCGCGCAGGATTTCGAAAAACCGGACGATCTCCGCGGCGGTGTTGTAGAAATGGGGAGAGAGGCGGATTCCGCCGATTCTCGGGGAACAGACGGCGTTGCGGGCCAGAAGCGCTTTCCAGAGCGCTTGCGGATCCACGCCCGGGATCCGCACCGTGACGATCCCGGATCGCTCGTCCAAGCCGCGCGGAGACAGCACCTCGTATCCCGCCGCGAGCGCCGTCTCGACAGCCAGGTCCGTCAGTCCGCGGATGCGCTCCCAAATCCGGTCGACACCGATCGAAAGAAGGAGCTCGAGCGACGCGCCGAACGTCGCGAGTCCGACGGTGTTCGGGCTTCCGGGTTCGTACCGGCGCGCATCCGGCGAAAGCCGGAAATCGTAGGTCTCGAAGTCCAGCCGGTTCCGGACCGAGTGCCATCCGAGGACCACCGGCTCCACCATGTCCATCACGTCCCGCGAGATGTAGAACCCGCCGATCCCGTCCGGCGAGAGCATCCACTTGTGGCCGTCGGCGGCGAGCGCGTCGATGCCGCATGCCTTGACGTCGATCGGGATCGCCCCCACGCTCTGGATCCCGTCCACGAAGAAGAAGATCCCCTCCCGGCGGCAGTGCTCTCCGATTCCCGGCAGATCGTTGCGAAACCCGTTCCCGAACTCCACCGACGAGAGCGCGATCACCCGGGTCTTTCCATCGCAGGCGGCGATCACGTCGTCCTTCCCGACGCGCCCTTTCCGGGCCTGCACCATGCGGACCTCGACGCCGCGGGCCTCCAGGCGCATCCACGGATAGACGTTGGCGGGAAATTCCACGTTGGAAGTGACGAGGTTGTCTCCCGGTTTCCACGGGAAACCCGCGGCGACGATCGAAATTCCCTCCGACGTGCTCCGAATGAAGGCGATCTCGTCGCTTGAAGCCCCGACGAGCCGCGCGAACTTGCCGCGGGCGTCGTCGGCGAGCTCCATCCACCGGCCCGGGCGGAACGCACCCATGTCCCGGCGGTCGTGCAGGAGCCGGGCACCCGCCGCGGCGGCGGAGGCCGGAATCGGGGACACCCCCGCGTGGTTCAGATACAACAGGTTGTCCGCGACGGGGAACTCGGCCCTACGGACCGCCTCGAGGTCAATCGTCACCTGTGCCTCCCTTGCGCCGGACGCGAAGACCCTGGCGCCGGGGACGCGCCCGGCGCATGCGGTATAATATCGCGATGGAACGGACAGAGGAGAAGATCCTTCGCTACAGCCGAAATATCCTGATCCGGGAGATCGGGCCCGAGGGGCAGGAGAAGATTTTCGGATCTTCCGTTCTCGTCGTGGGAGCCGGCGGTCTGGGCTCGCCCGCGCTGCTCTATGTCGCCGCAGCCGGAGTCGGCCGGATCGGGATCGTGGACCGGGACCGCGTGGAGATCACGAATCTCAACCGGCAGGTGATCCACCCGGAGGCATCCTTGGGCCGCGGCAAGGCGGAATCCGCCGGAAAGGGCGTCCGCGCGCTGCGCTCCGACGCCCTCGTCGAAGAACACGGCCTGGCGCTCACCGCGGAAAACGCGGAGGCGCTGTTCCGGCGCTACGACGTCGTCATCGACGGGAGCGACAATTTCCCGACCAAGTTCCTGTGCAACGACGCCTCCGTCGCGACGGGGGTCCCGCTCGTGCACGCGGGGGTGCTCCGCTTCGGCGGACAGATCACGGTGGTCATTCCGGGCAAAGGGCCCTGTCTGCGGTGTCTGATCCCGGAGATCCCTCCCCGGACGGACGTGCCCACGAGTGCGGAGGCGGGGATCCTGGGTGCCGTGGCCGGCGTCGTCGGGGCGTGGCAGGCGCTGGAAGCGATCAAGCTGGTGAGCGGAGCGGGAGAACCGATGGCGGGGAAGCTGCTCACCCTCGACGCGTTGACCGGCTCCGTCTCGGTCCACGCGGTGTCGCGCGATCCGGCATGCCCGGCGTGCGGCGACTCCCCCCGGATCCGGCTTCCGCTCGATCCGTCCGAATACGAGGAACCGCGGGGCTTCCCGACGTGACCGGAACCGCGGCATCCCGTCCCATCCGCGCGGTGGTGCTCCTGTCCGGCGGCCTCGACAGCACCCTGGCCGCCAGGATGATGCTCGACCGGGGAGTGGAGCTGTGCGCCATCCACTTTTCCTCGCCGTTCTGCACCTGCGACCGGGGCCCGCAGGCCGGCTGCCGTTCCCAGGCGCAGGTCGTCGCCGGCCGCATGGGAATCCCCCTCCGCACGGTGGCGAAGGGGAAGGAGTATCTGGATCTTGTCCGGAATCCCCGCCACGGAAGGGGCGCCGGAATGAATCCGTGCATCGATTGCCGGATCTTCACGCTGGCCAAAGCCAGGGAATACATGGAAGAGGTCGGCGCGTCCTTCCTGGTGACCGGCGAAGTCCTCGGCCAGCGTCCCATGTCCCAGCGGCTCGACGCTCTGCGGCTCATCGAGGCCCGCAGCGGCTGCCGCGGGCTGGTGCTCCGGCCCCTGTCGGCGGCGCATTTCGAACCGACGATCGCCGAGCGCGAGGGCTGGATCGACCGGCGGAGCCTCCTCGACATCGTGGGACGGTCCCGCCGGGAGCAGATCCGGCTCGCCGAAGCCTGGGAGATCGGCGACTACCCCTG
>CAYWOT010000249.1:0-3684 GCA_964459975.1 uncultured bacterium | reverse complement strand
CCCCGCCCTCGTGGAGGCGGGTGACGCTGCTGGACTTGTCCGGGCTGACTCCCCATTTCCGGACGCTCCATTCGGAGTTGAGCCGGAGGATGCCGAACCGGAGGGGGACCGCATGGGAAGCGTAAGCCTGACGCGAACCCGTCCCGATCTCCGTGACGCCCTGGCCGACGCCCTCGGACGGATCGGGGGGCCGGAGCGCTTCGTCGCCCGCGGCGACAGGGTGCTGCTCAAGCCGAACCTCAACGGGGTGGAAGGATGCACCGACCGGCCCCTCGTGGAAACGCTCGTCCGGATGCTCTCCGACCTCGGCGCCGCGCGGATCTTCATCGCCGAATCCACGTTCGGAAACGGTGACACGACGGACCGGTTGTTCCGGGAGACCGGCTACGCCGATCTCGCCCGGAGGTACGGCATCGGCCTGTTCAACCTGAACCGCTCGGAGGCGGTCGAGGTCCCGGTGGACGATCCTCTCGTGCTGGACACCCTCCGGATCGCCAGGGAAGTCTTCGAGGCGGACAAGATCATCAACCTCCCCAACATGAAGGTCCACTACGCCACCGGCGTCACGCTGGCCCTGAAGAACATGAAGGGTCTGCTGGTCGGCGATGCGAAAAGGCACTGCCATGAGGTCGGCCTCGACAAGGCGATCGTCGATCTGAACCGGACGATCCGGCCGCACCTGACGATCGTCGACGCGATTTCCTGCATGGAACGGATGGGGCCGCGCGGCGGAGACCCGGTCAGGCTGGACCTGATCCTGGCGGGCGGGAATCCCGCCGAGGTGGACTGCGTCGGCTGCGCCGTGATGGGATTCGACGTCGGCGAGGTGAGGCACCTGAGCGCTTTCCTCGAAGCCGACGGGGTCGATCCGTGCGGGATCACGGTGGTCGGGGAACCGATCGAGAACGTACGGCGTCCGTTCCGGAAGGTGACGCTGGACGGAATCGTTCCGGGCACCTTCCGGGTCCGCGGCCGCAGCGCGTGCAGCTCGTGCATGAACGCGTTCCTGCTCTCGTGCAGCCTCCTCGAGCGCGACCCCGGGCTGCGCGCGGACGTCGTCATCGGACCCGAGCCGGGCGAGTTCGGACCGGCGCCGGGGACCGTCATCGCGTTCGGCAATTGCTGCCCGGAGGAGCGCGCATACGACATCCGGGTCCGCGGATGTCCACCGTATCCGTTTGCGTTGGAGGAGAGCCTGAAAGACCGCCCCGGAGCCGGCGGCGTCCCGTCCGGGATTCGCAGGAGCAAACCGTATGGATCTCCTCGATCTGCTTGAGAAAACCCGGGACGGCGGCCATCTGTCCCGCGACGAACTCGTCCCCCTGCTCGCGATGGCGCCGGATCGTCCGGAGAGCTACCTCGTCATGGCGGAGGCCAATCGCATCTCGAAGGAGCTCTCCGGCAACGAGGCCGAAGTGCATGCCCAGCTGGCGCTCAACCTGGCGCCCTGTTCGTGCAACTGCGCGTTCTGCGCGTTCGCGGAGCGAAAGGGCCTCTTTTCCAAGGAAACGCGGCTGACCCCCGAAGAGGCGGTCGCCTACGCAACACAGTTTGAGCGCGACGGCGCGAACGCCGTGTTCGTGATGACGACCGCCCGGTACCCGCTCGGCCTGTTCCTGGAAATGTCGCAGGAGATCCGCAGGAACCTGAAGCCGGAGACGGTGCTCGTCGCCAACGTGGGGGACCAGTCGCCGGCCGGCGCCCGTCGGATCCGGGATTCGGGGTACACGGGCGTGTATCACGCCCTGCGCCTGCGGGAAGGAATCGATTCCGGCATCTCCCCGGAGACGAGAAAGGAAAGCATCCGCAACTTCCGGGCGGCGGGGCTCGCGGTGGGAACCTGCGTGGAGCCGGTCGGCCCGGAGCACACCCCCTCGGAGCTGGCCGACATGATCGCCTTTACGGCCTCGTTCGACTGCTCCTACAGCGGGGCCGCCCGGCGCGTCGCCATCCCGGGCCCCGAGATCTCCGGGCGCGGCATGATCAGCGAGCTCCGGATGGCCCAGATTGTGGCCATCACCCGGCTCGGCATGCCGCAGACGGTGACCGGCAACTGCACGCACGAGCCCTGCACCCTCGGCGGACTTGCCGGAGCGAACCTGTTCTGGGCGGAAGCCGGGGCCAATCCGCGGGATACCAAGGAGCGGACCGAGGAAGGGAGAGGCGAAACGGTGGCGAGCTGCCGCGCGCTCTTTCGGGAATGCGGATGGGACGCCCACGAGGGCCCGTCCCGCTACTACCTTCGGTCGGCGGGGACAGCGAACCGCGGGCAGGCACCCTCGTGACGGTGGGGGGCGGACCGGATCGAGGGCGCGAGGTGCCGCCTCGGGCCGCGTCGGCGTCGTCAGCCGGCCGCGGCCTTCGCAGGGGGGTCGCCCCCTGTTTCGGGCTGGCGATCTTCGTCGGGCTCCCTCTGGCGGGATGGGGCGTGAACGACGTCCGCGGTTTCTTCGACCAGCCGGCGCGGCTGGTCTACGTCAGCCTGGTGGTCATGCTGCATGTCGCAGCGCTTCGGTTTCCCGCGGTGGGGCGAACCCGGAAAGGCGGCGAAGCCGTCGTGGAACGGCAGCGGATCGCCGTCGCGCTGCTCCAGCTCGTCGGCGTCGCGATGCTGGTGGTCGGCCCGTACTGCGACCGCCGTTCCATCGCCGTGATCGGCGGGGTCCGGCTCGCCCGGTATTTCGGGCTCGGGATCTTCGCGTCCGGCCTCGCCGCCGCCCTTTGGGCGGAAATCCACCTGGCGGATCAATTCAGTCTCGAGATCGCCATTCAAGCGGGTCACAGGCTCGTCGCCGACGGTCCGTATCGATACCTGCGCCACCCGAGATATCTGGGTATCCTCGCCTTCGCCGCCGGATTTTCCCTGGTCTACCGTTCGTGGCTTGCGCTGCTCCTGGCGGCGGCGATGGTTCCGGTGCTGGTGTGGCGGATTCACGACGAAGAAGCCCTCCTGCGCCGGGCATTCGGCACGGACTGGGAAGCGTATTCGAAAAGATCGTGGCGTCTTGTTCCTTTCGTGTATTAGGCGGCCGTTTCGACCGGACGACGCGCACAGGAAAGGAGTCGGCCATGGGAGACGAACGATACGAAAAAGGGTGGGAGATGTTGACCAAGATCGACGGCGAAGCCGGGGAGCGCGTGATCGCCTCGCTCAAGGACATCGCTCCGGACCTGGCTCGATACACGATCGAATTCCCCTTCGGCGACATCTACCGGCGGCCCGGGCTCGATCTCAAGTCGCGCGAGATCGCCACCGTCGCCGCACTGACCGCCATGGGACACGCCATCCCGCAGCTCAAGGTGCATATCAACGGGGCGCTCAACGTGGGGTGCACGCGCCGGGAGATCGTCGAGATCGTCATCCAGATGGCCGTGTACGCCGGCTTCCCGGCCGCGCTCAACGGCATGTTCGCCGCCCGGGACGTCTTCGCGGAGCGGGACGCGAAAGGGCTCGACTAGGCGCCAGAGACGGCCGCAGACGTATCAGGACCCCGTCCCCAAGAGAGCCTGCAGGGCTTCCTCCAGCTCCGGATGGAGAAACCGGTACCCCGAGCGCAGGAGCGCCGCGGGCTCGGCGCGGTGGCTGGCCAGGAGCAACGCGTCCGCCATCTCGCCTAAGAGGAGCCGGGCGGCGAAGGCGGGAAGGGGAACGACGGCCGGACGTCCCAGCGCGCGGCCGAGCGC
>CAYWOT010000248.1:0-3689 GCA_964459975.1 uncultured bacterium | reverse complement strand
CGATTCGCCGCCCTCCGACGGAAGGACGGGAAGCCGGCCCTGCCGCACGGCGGCGGCGGCCTCGGCGGAGATCTCCCGACGGGGGAACCCGGCCAGAGCCCGCTCGATCGGGAACAGCGCCGCCTCGGCCTCGCCCCGCCGCCCCGCCGCCACGAGGTCGGCGAGCGGGATCGCCTCGTCGATCCGGAACGGACCGCAAGCCAGCCGCCGCAAACCCGACACCGCCATCGGCACGCCCAGCGCACGTCCCATGTCGCGCGAAAGCGCCCGCACGTAGAACCCCTTCGAGCAACGCAGGAACGCCCGGAACCCTGCCGCCGACCAGGACAGGACGCGAGCCTCGAACACGGTCACCTTCCTCGGCGCGAGCGGAACGTCCTTGCCCTGCCGCGCAAGAGCGTAGGCCCGCCGCCCCGCCACCTTGACCGCCGAGAACGCCGGCGGAACCTGTTCCCATTCCCCGACGAGCCCGGCGACCGCCGCGCGCACCGCCTCCTCGCCGGCGTACTTCTCCGGCGCAACCGCGACCGGCCGGCCGGCGACATCCCCGGTGTCCGTATCGAGCCCGAAGCGGAACGAGACCTCGTACTCCTTTTCCTGGGCGGCCAGGTAACCGGCGATCTTGGTCGCCCGTCCCACGCAGACGGGGAGCACGCCGGTGGCAATCGGATCGAGGGTCCCGGAATGGCCGCATTTCCGCCCGCGGAAGAGGCGCGACACCCGCTCCACCGCCCGGAACGAGGTGATCCCGGACGGTTTGTCCAGCACGACCACGCCGTCGGGCGCCGTCACGGCAGAGCCGCCTCCAGGAGGCCGAAGACCATACGCTTGGCCTCCTCGATGGAGCCGTGCACGGTGCACCCCGCGGCGTTGCGGTGGCCGCCGCCGCCGAGCGACGCCGCGACGGCCGATACGTCCACCCTCCCCTTGGAGCGCAGGCTGACCCGGACCTCCCCCTCGGTCTCCTCGCGGAGCGCCGCGGCCACCTCGACCCCGAGGATGGACCGGGGGTAGTTGATGAATCCCTCGAGATGGTCCTTCGTGGCCGAGAAGTCTTCGAGGTCCTGCCGCCTCGTGACGATCGCGGCCACCCGGCCGTCCGCCGATACCGTAAGCGAACTCAAGACTCTCGCGAGAAGTCCGAGACGGTGCACCGTCTGGGTCTCGTAGACCCGCTCCGCGACTTTCCAGGGGTCCACGCCCCGTTGCACCATGTCGCCCGCGACGGCGAACGCCTCCGGAGACGCGTTCGCGTAATGGAACGACCCGGTGTCCGTCAGCACCGCGACGTAGATGTTCGTCGCGATGTCCCGGTCGATCAGGTCGCGGCGTTCGGCGAGGATGCGATACACCAGGACGCCGCTCGCCGGGGCCTCCGGATCGATCAGGGCGTAGTCCGCGCGGATCTCGTTGGTGGCATGGTGGTCGATGTTCACGAGAATCGGGCACTTGCACAGCTCGTCCCGGGCCCGCCCGGTCCGCTCGAGCGAGCCGCAGTCGATGACGACGCCCACTTCGTAGGAGGAGCCGTCCTCCTCGAAGACGATGGTGTCGGCGCCGGGAAGGAAGGTCAGGTTGCCGGGGACCGGATCCGCGTTCAGAACCGTCGCGGTCTTGCCCATCTTCCGGAGGGCGAGCGCAAGCGCCAGCTCCGATCCGATCGCGTCACCCTCCGGGTTTTCGTGGCACGCGATCAGAAACCGCCCCCGGTCCCGGAAGAGGCGGCGGATCCCTTCCGCGTCATTCCTCACGGTGCGTCTCCTCCGCGGCCCGCTTGAGCAGCGTGTCGATCCGCGCACCCCTCTCGAAGGCGGCATCGTAATGGAAGGTCACGTCCGGCGCGTACCGCATCGTGAGGATCCGGCCCAGCTCCCTCCGGATGTATCCGCGCGAGCGCCGAAGCGCCCGGCGCGCCGCGTCCCGTTCCTCGTCCTCCCCCAGGACGGAGTAGTAAACCCGGGCGATCTTCAGGTCGCCCGTCACCGTCACGTCGGTGACCGTGATCCCCGCGAGACCGGGGTCGTTCACGCGGTTCTGGAGGATCAGGGAGATCTCCTCCCGGATCCGCTCCGCGACGCGGGCCGGCCGCTCCGTGCGTCCCTTCACCACTCCCGGTCCTCCATCCGCAGGATCTCGATCCGGCGGTCGGTCAACTCGATCTCGCCGTCCCGCCCGATCATCTCCGTGATCCGGTCCAGCATCGATCGGGCCAATCGCGAGTCCGTCGAAACGAGCGCCACGCCGATCCGCCCCCTCCTCCACAGGTCCTGGAATCCGACCTCGGCCACGGACACCGGGAACCTCGCCCGGATCCGCCCCGTCAGGCTGGCGAGCCGACGCCGCTTCTCCTTTAAGGAATCCACTCCGGGGAACAGGAGGTCGGCCGTAAGCGCCGCGACCAGCATCCCCGCGCCGCGCCGCCCCACCGGAACGATCTACGAAAGGGTCTCGGCGACCTTCTCCATCACGAACGCCTCGATCTGGTCGCCGATCTGGATGTCGTTGAAGTCCTCCAGACCGAGTCCGCATTCGTACCCTTCGCCCACTTCGCGGACATCGTCCTTGAAGCGCTTCAGGGACGCCAGCTTTCCCTCGTGCACGACGTCGTCGCCGCGCAGCAGGCGCACCATCGCGTTCCGGGTGATCTTGCCGGAGAGGATGTAGCAGCCCGCGACGGTGCCGAGACGGGAGATGTGGAACACGTTTCGCACCTCGGCGCGTCCCACCGACAGGCGGCGCAGGGACGGTTCGAGCATCCCCTCCATGGCCTTCCGGACGTCCTCCACCACGTCGTAGATGACCGAGTACAGGCGGACGTCGACCCGCTCCCGCTCCGCCAGGTCGGCGCCCTTCAGCTCCGGCCGCACATTGAACCCGATGATGACGGCCGTGGAGGCCGACGCCAGCATTACGTCCGACTCGGAGATTCCGCCCACGCCGGCGTGGATGATGCTCACCTTCACCTTGTCGCCCGAGAGCTTGTTGAGCGAAAACTGGAGCGCTTCCAACGATCCCTGCACGTCCGCCTTCAGAACGAGATTCAGCTCCTTGAGCTCGCCTTCCTCGATCCGGCGGTGCAGCTCCTCGAGGCTGAACCGAGGCCGCGTGAACACCTTCTCCCGCTCTTTCTCGAGGCGGTGCATCGCGATCTGGCGGGCGGTCCGCTCCTCGGCGAGCGCCGCGAACTTCTGGCCGGCCGCGGGGAGCCCGTTCAATCCCTGGATCTCCACCGGCGTCCCGGGGAGAGCCTCCGAGAGCCGCTTCCCCTTATGGTTGATCAGGGCGCGGACCCGGCCGTAGTGGGTGCCGCTGACCACCGGGTCGCCGACCCTCAGGGTGCCGTCCTGGACGAGGACCGTGGCGACGGCGCCGCGCCCCTTCTCCAGCCGGGACTCGATCACGGTGCCGCGGGCCGACTTCGCCGGGTTCGCCTTGAGCTCGACGAGCTCCGCCTGGAGCAGGACGAGCTCGACCAGAGCGTCGATGCCGGTCTTCTTCTTCGCCGACACGTTCGCATAGAGCGTCTGTCCGCCCCATTCCTCCGGGACCAGGCCGTACTCCGAGAGCTGCTGCCGGATGCGGTCCGGCTGCGCGCCGGACTTGTCGATCTTGTTCACGCACACCACGATCGGGACGCCGGCCGCCTTCGCGTGGTCGATCGCCTCCACCGTCTGGGGCATGACCCCGTC
>CAYWOT010000247.1:0-3701 GCA_964459975.1 uncultured bacterium | reverse complement strand
CTCTTCAACCGCTGTCACTCCCACCGTTGAACGGGAGCTGCCTCGTCTCGAACTCGATCCGGACCGAGACCGCCGTCGAACCCGCTTTTCCCTGAAGAAAGCCCGGCCGGAGCAAGGCGCGCGAGTCGGGTCCCGCAGGTCCGCGCCGGGCCGGATTCCTTAAAGGGATCGCCGCCGGGCCGGTCACCGGAAATCCCGGGACCACGCGGTGAGACCGCCCAGCAGGAAGGTGAGGTCGGCGAGCCGCCCCGCGACCAGGTGGACCACCTCCCCGGCCCGCTCCACCGTTCCGGCAGCGGCCAGGAGCCGCGAGCCGGTCAACTCTTTGCGCTGCCTCTCCGCCAGCTCCCGCCGGACCACGATGTTGGCCGCACCGGTTTCGTCCTCCAACGTGACGAACGTCACGTCCCTCGCCGTTCCGGGCCTCTGGCGGGTGATCACCAGACCCGCCGCCGTCCCCCGCCGCCCGTGGGGAAGGGCGGCAAGCTCCGCGGCGGAGAGGATTCCGCGCCGGGAGAGGCGTCCGCGGAGCAGCGCCAGGGGATGGCGTCCCAGGGAGAGCCCCAGCGCGGCGTAGTCCGCGACGATCTCCTCCCCTTCCGTGGGAGGACGCAGCCGCGGAAGACCTCGGCCGGAAGCCGGGATGCCTCGCAGAAGGGGCGGCGGATCCGGGTCCGCCCCCAGCACCGCCCAGCGTGCGAGACGGCGGTGGCCCGCAAGGCCCCGGAGAGCCCCGGCGGAAGCCAGGCACGAAAGGTCGCGGTGCGAAAGCCCGGTGCGCAGGGCAAGGTCTTCCACGCCCGAGAACGGCCTCTCCCGCCTCGCCTCCGCAAGGCGCTCCGCTCCCGTCCGGGAAAGTCCCTTGACCATGAGGAGACCCAGACGCACCGCCGGCTGGGGCCGGCGGGCCCACCCGCCCGCGCCCGCGCTGCCGGAGGGGGGATCCCCGGCGCGCCGCGGCGCTCGGTCCGCCCCGCCGGGAACCGGCGCCTCCAGGGTGCACTCCCATGCGCTCGCCGCGACGTCCACCGGCCGCACGTCCACGCCGTGGCGCCTGGCGTCCTGGACCAGCTGGGAAGGGGCGTAGAAACCCATGGGCTGGCTGTTGAGCAGCGCGCAGGCGAACGCGGCGGGCTCTCGGCACTTGAGCCACGCCGACACGTAGACGAGGAGCGCAAAACTGGCCGCATGGGACTCGGGGAAGCCGTATTCGCCGAACCCCAGGATCTGTCGGTAGATCCGGCGAGCGAACTCCTCGGGATACCCCCGCTCCCGCATTCCCCGGATCAGGCGCTCCTCGAACGGTTCCAGGCCCCCCTTGCGGCGCCAGGCGGCCATCGCGCGGCGAAGCCGGTCCGCCTCCCCGGGGGAAAATCCCGCGGCGACGACGGCGAGCTTCATGACCTGCTCCTGGAAGATGGGGACCCCCCGCGTGCGCTCCAGCACCTCCCGCACCTCGGCGCTGGGATAGGTCACGGGCTCCGCTCCCCGGCGCCGCCTCAGGTACGGGTGGACCATCTGCCCCTGGATCGGGCCGGGCCGCACGATGGCCACCTCGATGACCAGGTCGTAGAAGGTCTCGGGCTTGAGCCTGGGGAGCATCGCCATCTGCGCACGGGACTCGATCTGGAAGACCCCCACGGTGTCGGCCCGCCGGATCATCTCGTAGACCTGCGGGTCCTCGGCCGGGACATCGACCATCGCGAAGGGCCGGCCCCGCGTCTTCGAGACGAGGGTAAGCGCCCGGTGGATGGCCGAGAGCATGCCCAGGCCCAGGCAATCGACCTTGAGGAGTCCCAGGGCGTCGAGATCGTCCTTGTCCCACTGGATCACGGTGCGGTCCGGCTTGGCGGCGTTTTCGACGGGAACGAGGCGCGAGAGGGGCCCCCGGGAGATCACGAAGCCGCCCACGTGCTGGGAGAGATGGCGGGGAAACCCCTGGAGCTCGCCGGCCAGGGCGAGGAGCCTTCCGATCACCGGGTTGTCCGGGTCGAAGCCGGCTTCCGCCAGGCGCCGCCCTGCGTCCGCCGGAGGCGAACGCAGGGAGAACTGCTTCGCGATCCGGTCCACCTGCGAGAGGTCGAGCCCCAGGGCCTTGCCCACGTCGCGCAGGGCGCTCTTCGGGCGGTAGGTGATCACCGTGGCGGCCAGGGCGGCCCGGTCCCGGCCGTACTTGTCGTAAACGTACTGAATCACCTCCTCGCGCCGCTGATGCTCGAAGTCCACGTCGATGTCGGGCGGCTCGTTGCGCTCCCGCGAGACGAACCGCTCGAAGAGCATCTCCATGCGGGCCGGGTCCACCTCGGTGATCCCCAGACAGAAGGCGACGGCCGAGTTGGCCGCCGATCCCCTGCCCTGGCAGAGGATCCCCCGCCCGCGGGCGAAGCCGACGATGTCGTGGACGGTCAGAAAATACGGCTCGTAGCGCAGCTCCTCGATCAAGGCGAGCTCGTGCTCGACCTGCCGGAGGACCTTGTCCGGCGGGCCTTGCGGCCAGCGGCGGCGCATCCCCTCCTCCGTCAGCTTCCGCAGCCATCCCGCGGGCGTCTCCCCGGGGGGCACCAGCTCGTCGGGGTACTCGTACCGGAGCTCGTCCAGGGAGAACGAGCACCGCCCGGCGACCCGGAGCGTCTCGGCCAGAAGCTCCGGCGGATAGAGGCGGGCCAGACGTTCCCGGGAACGCAGGTGCCGCTCGCCGCTGGGGTGCAGGCGGCGTCCCGCCGCGGACACGGGAACGCCCAGGCGGATGGCGGTCAGGGTGTCCTGCAACGCCCGGCGCTCCCGCACGTGCATGTGCACGTCCCCCGCCGCCGTCACGGGAAGGCCGAACCGGCGGCCCAGCTCCTTCGCTCCGGCCAGGAGCGCCGCGTCGTCGGGGCCGCAGACGAGCTCCACGGCAATCCAGGCCCGGCCGGGGAAGGTATCGGCCAAAAGGGAGGCCCCCTCCCGGTCTTGCGCCTCCGCGTCGCCGGGAAGGAGCAGCGCCAGGCAGCCGGGCAGCCCCCCCAAGGCAAACAGGTCGGACCGGGTCAGGAAGTAGTCCCCTTTCTTCGCGGAGCGCCGGCCGCGGGTGACCAGCTCGCAGAGGTTCCCGTATCCTGCCCGGTCCGCAGCCAGGAGCACCATGCGGAGCCCCTCCGCGAGGCGGATCTCGCTGCCGATCAGGAGCGCAAGCCCCTTATCCCGGGCCGCCGTATGGGCGCGGACCGCCCCGGCGAGGGAGCACTCGTCGGTCACGGCCAGCGCGTCGTACCCCAGCGCGCAAGCCCGTTCCACCAGCTCCTCGGGCCGGGAGGCGCCCCGCAGGAAGGTGAAGTTGCTCACCGCGTGCAGCTCGGCGTACCGCGGCTTGGCGGGGACACTCCTGCGTCGGGAAGAAGAGGAAAGCCAGGAATGTCCCCGGTTCATGTACCTGCTCCTTTCACCGTACCGGCCCGACTCGCTCGCACCACCCCTTGGGCAGGGACGTGTCTTCCGAAGCGGAGGCCACCGAGCGGGGACGCTCCTGAGTCGGCTTGAAGAGAACAGCCAGGAACGTCCCCGATGGGAATGTCCCCCGCTGTCGCAGGCACTTGTTGGGTGCCGCCGGAGGCCCGTCAGGCGCAGCGGGGGGTTCCTAAGCAGCGGCCTGCGGAGCGAGGAAGGAAGCATCCCCGCAGAGCGGGGATTCCGCTCGTCGAGCGGAACCGGCAGCGAGCGGG
>CAYWOT010000246.1:0-3734 GCA_964459975.1 uncultured bacterium | reverse complement strand
GGCCATGTCGTCCTCCTAGCCCACCAGGTACAACAACGGCAACAGGTAGATCCACACGATGTCGACGAAATGCCAGTACAGCCCCGCGACTTCCACCGGCGTGTAGTACTGCGCCGAGAACTTCCCCCGGCTCGACAGGTACAGCATCGCCGTGAGGACCACCAGCCCGCCGGTGACGTGGACCGCGTGCAGCCCCGTCATCATGAAGTACAGCGAGAAGAAGATGTCCGTGCTCGGGAACAGTCCGCCGGCGAAGTCCTCCCGGTACTCGAAATACTTGATGACCAGGAACGTCGCGGCCAGGAGGATCGTGAGCGCCAGGAACAGCTGGAGTAGTCCCCGCTTTCCCCTGCGGATGGAGTCGATCGCCAACGCCACGGTAAAACTGCTGCAGATGAGCACGACGGTGTTCGTCGCGCCGAGGATGCGGTCCAGTCGGAAATGGTCCTGGTAGAACATCTCAGGATATTTCACACGGAAGACGAGATAGGCCGTGAACAACCCGCCGAACAGCATGATCTCCGTGCCCAGGAACAGGAAGATGCCGAGCTTGCCGGGCTCGTCCGAGACGAAATGCCCTCTCCGGATCGGCTCCGGATGCGTCTCCCCGCCGGCGTACGGTTCGCTTGCAACATGGTCACCCATGTTCCACGACCTTCTTCGGATACCCGTACGGCCATGCGGTGACCGTGGGAATCTCCTCGAAATTCTCCGTCGGAGGCGGCGAGGCCACCTGCCACTCGAGCGTCAGCGCCTTCCAGGGATTCGCGGGGGCGATCTCGCCTCGAAAGAGCCCGACGAGAAAGTTGGCGAAGGTGACCACGATCCCCGCCGCCATGATCCATGACCCCACGGTCGACACGATGTTCAGCCCCTGCATCTGCGCAGGGTAGGTCGCCCAGCGGCGCGGCATCCCCTCGAAGCCGAGGATGAACTGCGCGAAGAAGGTGACGTTGAAGCCGATGAAGAACAGCAGCCATCCCAGCCGCGCGCGCTTTTCGTCGAGCATCCGTCCGGTCATCTTCGGGAACCAGTAGTGCAGGCCCGCCAGGAGACCCACTACGGTCCCGCCCAGGATCGTGTAATGGAAATGGGCCACGACGAAGTAGGTGTCGTGGAGATGCACATCGGCCGCCAGGGTTCCCAGAAGAAGACCCGTCAGCCCGCCGACGACGAAGAGGAAGATGAAGGTCAGGGCGTAGAGCATCGGGGCCTCGAAGGAGATCGAGCCCTTGTACATCGTCGCCACCCAGTTGAAGACCTTGATCGCCGTGGGAATCGCCACGGAGAACGTCAGAAAGGAAAAGACGATCGAAGCGGTGGTCGACATCCCGCTGACGAACATGTGGTGGCCCCAGACCAGAAAGCCGAACAGGGCGATCGCCACGGACGAGTACGCGATGGCCTTGTACCCGAAGATCGCCTTCCGCGAGAAGACCGGAATCACCTCCGAGATGATCCCCATCGCGGGAAGGACCATCACGTACACGACCGGGTGCGAGTAGAACCAGAAGAAGTGCTGGAACAGCAACGGGTCCCCCCCTTTGGCCGGATCGAAGAATCCGATGCCTAAGAGCCGCTCCATCGCGAGAAGGAGGAAGGTGATGCCGATGACCGGCGTGGCGACCACGTTGATGATGCTGGTGGCGTAGACACCCCACTCGAAGAGAGGCATGCGGAACCAGCTCATGCCCGGAGCCCGGAGCTTGTGCATCGTCACGAGGAAGTTCAGCCCCGTCAGGATGGTGGACATCCCCACGAGGAAGATCCCGAAGGAAAGGAGGGTGACGTCGGAGGAAGTTCGCGCCGAATACGGCGTGTAGAACGTCCAGCCCGTGTCCATTCCCCGGCTCATGGAGACCAGGACGGTGAGCGCCCCCAGGACGTAGATCCAGTAGCTCATGAGATTGAGCCGCGGGAACGCCACGTCCCGCGCGCCGATCTGCAGCGGGATGAGGAAGTTCCCCAGCGCCGAAGGAACCACGGGAATCACGAACAGGAAGATCATCATGATCCCGTGCATCGTGAAGAACTCGTTGTACGTCTGGTTGCTGATGAACTCGTTGCCCGGGAACATCAGCTTGATGCGGACCAGCATGGCGAAGACGCCGCCCACCAGGAAGAAAACCAGGGTGGTGACCAGGTACATCACGCCGATGCGCTTGTGGTCGAGCGTCAACGCCCAGGAACGGAATCCCTTTTCCGCCAGATAACTGCCTTCTCCGTGCCCTCCGTTTCCCTCGACGCCCCCGTTCCACGTCGTTTCGGTCATTCTGCAACTCCTTAAGGTCTTCCGCTTTCCGTTATGGATGTCGGCGCGGGGGCGATGGATGCGTGTCCGGACAAACCTCCTATTGGAGCGTCTTGATGTAGGCGATAACGGACGCGACGTCGTCCTTCGACAGCATTCCCTTGAAAGTCGGCATGATCGGAGAAAACCCCTTCACGCGCTGCTTGTCCGGTTCCAGAATGCACTCCTCGATGAATTGGTCGTCCGCCGTCACGGTCCTGCCGTCCGCCAGGTGCACCTTGCTGCCGTAGAGACCCTTCCACGTCGGGCCGAGGCTCGCCGCGCCCGTGGTCGTATGGCATCCGAGGCACCCCGACTGCTTCACCAGCGCCTTCCCCTTCGCTGCGGACGGCGGCGCGGCCGCCTTCCCCTCCTTCTTCTCCTCGTTCGCCTCCGTCTTTTCCTCCTTTTCCCCGGCGGCGGAGAGGGTCTTGATGTACGCGATGATCCGCGTCACGTCTTCGTCGGACAGCACGGTCTTGAAGGTGGGCATCACGTTCTGAAACCCGCTTACGATCTTCGCGCCCGGATCGTCGATCGATTCCCGGAGATAGGCCTCGTCCGCCGTCACGGTGCCGCCGCCGGACAGATGCACCTTCCTTCCGAAAAGGCCCTTCCACGACGGGCCGACGCTCGGCGCGCCCGTGGTGGTGTGGCACCCGAAGCACCCCGATTTCTCCGCCAGCGCCTTTCCGCTCGCCGCGAGGGACTGCCCCGCGGGCGGCGCGCCCCCGGACAACCAGTGCGCGTACTCCGCGGCGGGCATGACGATAAGCTTCCCCCGCATCGTGGAATGCCCCACCCCGCAGTACTGGGTGCAGAAGATGTGGTAGCTCCCCGCAACGCGCGGCTCCAGCCACAGCGTGACGTAGGTGCCCGGCAGGATGTCCTGCTTGAGGCGGTATTCGGGGATGAAGAACCCGTGAATGACGTCCTTCGACGTCATGATGAGCTTCACCGGCTTGCCCAGCGGCACACGGAGCTCGCCGATCGATCTCTTCCCGTTCGGGTATTCGAAGGTATAGAAGAACTGCTGCGCCGTCACGTGGACCTCGTCCGCGCCGGGCCTGGGCGTCCGGACGTCCATGAAGACGAGGTAGCCGTACACGAAGAAGGAGATGACCACGATGGAAGGAATGACGATCCAGATCGTCTCGAGGAGCTTGCTCCCCGTGACGTCCGAGGTCGCGATCGCCTCGGCGCCCTTGCGGCGGCGGTATTTCACCGCGAAGTAGATGAGCATCCCCTCCACGAGGATAAAGAAGAACAGGCACACCGCGAGGAGGAAGATGAAGAGGTTGTCGATTTCCACCGCCGAGCGCGCGGCCACGTCGCCGAAGAACCCGTACGCGTTCGTCATCCTCTCCCCTCCCCCCCGGCATTCGTGTCCCCCCTGCGTCGCCTCCACAACAGCAGATAGACGCCCCCCAGCGCTCCAAGGGTG
>CAYWOT010000245.1:0-3745 GCA_964459975.1 uncultured bacterium | reverse complement strand
CTGCTCGCGCGGAACGATGCCGCCCCCCCCGACCAGGAGGCCGGTCCGGACGGAACGCGTCCGGCGGAACTCGCGGCGAAGGCGATCGCCCTGTACAGGGGGCCGTTTCTCGCCGGAGACGGCTCCCACCCCTGGGTTGTGGCGACGCGCGAGCGGCTGCGAAGCAAGTTTCTGCGAACGGTGGGGTTCCTCGGTCTTTGCCTGGAAAGGGAGGAGAACTGGGCCGAAGCCATCTCCTGCTACAGGAAAGGACTCGAGGTGGACGACCTTGCCGAGGAATTTCACAGGCGGCTGATCGTGTGCCACCGAAGCATCGGGCAGATCGCGGAGGCGATGGCCGCATACGACCGCTGCCGCACGACGCTGTCGTCGGTGCTCGGGATATCCCCATCGCCGGAGACCGAGGCCGTAGCCAGGACCCTGCGTCCTGCCTGACCGGATTTTTCCCAATCCGTCCCCAATCCGTCATCGGATCCGTGAAATCATGGATTTCAAGACGGCCGCTTGTGCGTGTCGGCCGGGGACGCCGCTTCCCGGCCAGCCGGGGGAATCGTTGGAACGAAATTCGCGTCGCGATACCGGGAACGCCAGCAGCGCGTCCATCGTGGGACCGGCGCCCTCCTCCTTCGTCGGTCCCGCGTCCTTCCGACTCCGGTGGCATCCGGATTTGCGCGGAAGGAGGCCGGCGGAGAAGGAAACGAACGCGACGGAGCGGCGAAGGACCGGAGAGATGGAAGAGCGGTACACCATCCGGATCCTTTACCGGAGCAAGGAAGATCCGGCGAAGCTCGTCGGACTGGTGGAAGAAGCTTGGGTGGCGGAAAGACGGGGGTTCGTGGGGATGGCGGGGCTTTGGAGGATCCTCGGCGGCGAGCGAGGAGCGGACCGGAGGATCGACGATTGCTCCCGGAGGAGGGGGCGCCGCCGGCACACGGTGGCGGATCTGTTCCCCGATCTGGGCGAGGAGTGAGGGCGGATGCGGCTCCCGGTCTTCGAGGACGGAACGGAGGCGGTTCTGGAGCAGTACGTCATCCGGGTCTACCGCAGACACGCGGCGGATCCGGACGTGATCGTGGGAGTCGCGCACAAGGTCGGTACCAACCGCGACCGTCGGTTCGGCAGTTTCGCGGAGCTCAAGCGGATCCTGTGCGCAGGACAACGCTGCGCCCCCGATAAGAAACAGCAGGTCTTCCGAAAAGCGGGACGGCGACCCTTGCCGGGCTGAGCGCTCCGGCGGTCAGATGGTGAGAATTTCGCCTTCTCGCAGAAAGCGGATCTCCGCGCGGCCGAGCGCCAGGACCTCCTTCTCGATCTCCCGTCGGTGCTGGGGCTTGGCATGGACGAGGCAGATCATCGGCAGGGGGCGACGCATCTTCTCGATTTCCTTTTCCAGGAGCGCAGGGGTAAGGTGCCCGGACCGCGATGCTTCCTCCGTCAGGCGGTTGGGGAAGGACGCCTCGGTAATGAGGCAGCGTACGCGGGCCACGTTCATGGCCGCCCAGAACCGCTCGGTGGGACCGGTGTCTCCCGTGTATGCCACCGCCTTTCCTTCTCCGTTTTCCAGGATGTACCCGTACGTGGGGACCGTATGGCTGACCGGCAGCGCCATGATCGAGTATCCGTTGATTCTCTCCCGGGCCTCCGGCCGGATGACGGCATACCGCAGCACGGGCATCTCCGGGGTCGGGATCGCGGTGAAGTCGGGCCAGATGCGGTCGTTCAGGATGTTGGTCTTCAGCGCGGCGATGACTTCTTCGCCGCTCACGAGGGTCACGGTGCTTCCCGTCTCGCGCGTCACGAGATTGTCGAGAAGGAACGGAAGCCCCTTGATGTGGTCGAAGTGGGCGTGCGTGAGCAGAATGTACCGGATCCGGCTCTCTTCCGCGATGTTCAGGGAGAGGCCCACCGTTCCCGCGTCGAGAAGAATGACGTCGTCGACGGCGAACGCGGGACAGAAGTGCGCCCGGACCTCGGAACCCGACGCGCCGAGGACCTTGATTCTCACGCCACGAAGGCCTTTCGCGGCTCACCGGCGAGCTGTCGCCTCCAACCCTCGCCCCGGTGGTTCATTCTCCCTCCGGCCTGAGATGCCCGTGCGTGGAGCAGTGGGTCGCGTTGCGCGGAAAGCCGTGGAGACCGCCCGCATGCCGCGACTTCCGCGTTGATGGTGTCACGAGGGAAGGGACAGATAGGGGACGGATTCGCGGCGGGACTTGACGCGCTGCCGGCAACAGCGATACAAGAGAACAGACCCTGATTCGAACCCATGCCGCCGGGGGCGGTCCCCTTTTCAGGGCCATGACGAAGAAGCTGCCTCTCGCCTTCATCCAGTCCCTCTTCGAGAAGCTGGACCCCGAGCATTTTCAGGAACGTTTCCTCAAGACGTTGATGAAGATCCAGAACGTCGAGCGGGGGTCGGTTTGGATCCGGAGGGGGGACCGGTACGTCTGCTCCGAGGCCGCGGGTCCCGATGCCGGCAAGGTCAGAGGGATGGCGATCGGCGTGGAGAGCCCGAGCATCGTGGGATCCGTCTTCGAGACCGGCCGGATGGTGATCGCGGAGGCGGGCAAGGATCCCCGCCATTTGAAGCAGGTGGAGAACGCATTTGACACCAAGAGCACCCTGATCCTGTGCTGTCCCCTGAAGGTGAAGGATGGAGGAGTGTATGGGGCGGTGGAGATCATCGACACCAGCGCGGGGGGGAATCGACTGAACCTGGCGTCCGATTACCTCGAGCTCCTGGAGGGGCTCGTGACGGCCGGCGGCATCGCCCTGAGCGCGTCGCTCGCCCTGGAGCACCAGAAGAAGCAGAACGTGGAGCTGAGGCGAATGCTGGAGGAAGTGCGGTCGCCCCCGCTCCTCGTCGGACGGAGCGGATCGTTCGCGGGGGTCATGCGGACCGCCGAGGCGTATGCCGCGGAGGACTTCCCGGTCATGATCACCGGCGAGAGCGGGACGGGCAAGGAGCTGATCGCCCGGGAGATCCACCGGCTCGGGTCCCGGAGGGAGAAGCCGTTTTTGGCCCAGAACTGCAGCGCCATTCCGGATACCCTGTTGGAGAGCGAGCTCTTCGGATACCGGAAAGGGGCGTTTACGGGGGCAACCCAGGACAAGGCGGGCCTGTTCGCGGTGGCCAGCGGGGGCACGGTCTTCCTGGACGAGATCGGAGACATGGCGCCGGCCCTGCAGGCCAAGATCCTTCACACCCTGCAAAACAGCGAGGTGAGGCCCCTCGGCAGCAACGAGTCGCAGCGCGTGGACATCCGCGTCATCTCCGCCACGAACCGGAACTTGAGTGCAAGCATCCGGGCGGGGAAATTCCGGGAGGATCTGTACTTCCGCCTGAACGTCCTGCCCCTCGTGATGCCGCCGCTGCGGGAACGGAAGGACGATATCCCCCTTCTGCTTTCGCATTTTCTGCAACGTTTTGGCGGGGCCGCCAGGAGAAGAGCTGTGACGATCGGCCGGGACGCCCTGGAGCGGCTGCTCGAATACCACTGGCCCGGGAACATCCGCGAGATGGAGAACCTGGTGAAGTACGTGCTCACCGTGGCCCGCGGCGACACCATCGGGGTGTCCGACCTTCCCGTGCTCTTCGACCGCGCGCCGGGCGTTCAGGTGACGGGCCGGCCCGACGATGTCCTTCCCCTCCCGGATGGCGCCCCGGGCCGGCGGGGGACGGCTTCCCTCGCCGACTATTCCTGGGAGGGACTCGAGCGCGATTACGTCGTGTCCCTCCTGGAGA
>CAYWOT010000244.1:1524-3785 GCA_964459975.1 uncultured bacterium | reverse complement strand
GAAGTCGGACCTCATGCTGCGCGTGACGCTCCATTCCAACGCCGTGTCCGGGGTGGAGTCGGTCGGGAAGCTGATCGAGGAAAACGCCCGGGCGGCGGCGCGGCTCGACGGGCGTGCGGCGGAGGCGGAAGATGCGGCGCAGCGCGCGGATGCGCAGCACGCCGGAGCCCGTACGGCGGAGGACGAGGCCCAGCATGCCCTGGCGGCGGCGGAAGCCGTCTGGGAGGAGACCGGCGCGCTTCTGGCGGCCCGGATGGCGGATCTCGATGCGGCGGCGAACCTTCGGCGCAAGACGGAAGGGCGGCTCGAGGCGGCCCGCTCCCGGCTGGCCGCGCTCTCCCGGGTCCAGGAGCAGCGGGACTGGGCCTCGTCCGGCGTGCGTGCCGTGCTGCACCATTACGGGGAGAACGGAAACGGCCGCGAAAACGGCGGGGCCGGGATCTTCGGCGTCATCGGGGAACTCATCGATACCGACGCCGCGTACGAGCGCGCCGTGGAGGCCGTGCTCGGGGAGCGGATCCAGTCCGTGGTCGTCCGGGACCATGCGGACGGTCTCTCCGCGCTTCGGTTCCTGAAGGAATCCCGAGAGGGACGGGGTGCGTTCGTTCCCGTGACCCTACGGACGCGGGACGACCTTCCCGCGTACGGGGCGGAGGACGGGGTGATCGCTCCGCTGACCGAGGTTGTCCGCGTGCCGGAAGCGTGCGGAGACCTCGTCCGGGGGCTGTTGGGCAGCACTCTCCTGGTGCGCGACCTGCCGGTCGCGATGCGGCTGTGGAGCCGCAACGGCGTGTGGAGTTCCTATGTCACGCTGGACGGGGACGTGGTCACGGCGGACGGCATCCTCATGGGCGGCGCGCTGGAGCAGGGGGAGTCGCGGGTCCTCGCCGTGAAGCGGGAAATTCGGGAACTCGAGGAGGAGACGGCCCGGCTGGCGGAGGAGCTGGCCCGGATGGAAGAGGGCGAGGAGGACGCGCGGCGCGCGCGGGAGGCGCTGGAGGCGAAGCTCAAGGAGTTGTTCGCGCGCCGCGAGGAGCGGAAGGCGCAGCTCGCGGAGGCGCAGCAGCGCAGGGCCGTCCTGGAGCTGGCGGTAACGCAGGCGGTTACGGCGGTGGATGCGATCGGCCAGGAGAGGCGGTACCTCGAAGCGGAACGGGCCCGGCTGACCTCGGAGCGGGACGCGGTGCAGGAGGATGCGAATCGGTCCGGGCGGGACCGGGGGGACGAGGAGGACCGCGTCCGGGCGCTCGTCGCGTTGGTCGAGGAGAGACGCGGCGCCCTCGAGCGCGCGCGGGGGGGATTCCACGCGGCCGAGGTCGAATGGACGGGGCTGGAAGAGAAGTTCCGCTCGGCGGAAACCCTGCGTGCGGGCTTGCGGGAGTCGCTGGGGGGGAAGACGGCGACGGCCGAGGAACGCAGGCGACGCATCGCCGGCCACGGAGAGGCGGCCGATGCGCTCGAACGGGAAGCCGAAGACGAGCGGTGCGCGATCGAGGCCGCCGCGGTCGAGCTCGCGGCCCGGCAGGAGGAAATCGACCGGGGCATCGAGTCCGCCGCGGCGACGCGCGGGCGGCTCGCTTCGTTGGAAACGGCGCTGAAGGAGAAGCGGGAGTGCGAGTCCGACGAGATTGCGCGTCTCTCGGACGTCCGGCTTGCGGCCCAGCGGGTGCAGCTCGACCTGGAGCACCTGGATACCGCCGTCTATCAGAAGTACGAGATCCGTCCCTCCGACATCGCGGGGGGCGACGAGGCCGAAGAAGAGGATGCGGACCCGGGAGCATGGGAGGCCCGGGCCGCCGAAATCCGGGCCCGCATGGCGGCCATCGGCGACGTGAACCTCGCGTCCCTCGAAGAGCACCGCGAACTGGCCGAGCGTCATTCCTTCCTGTCGGCCCAGAAGGAGGACCTGGAGAAGTCGCTCGAGGACCTCGCCAAGGCGATCCAGCGGATCAACCGGACCACTCGAGAACGGTTCTCCACCGCGTTCGACAGCATCAACCGGACCTTCCAGGAGATCTTTCCGCAGCTGTTCCTGGGAGGACGGGCCTATCTCAAGCTGATCGACGAAGGAAACGTCCTGGAGTCCGGCGTGGAGATCGTGGCCCAGCCGCCGGGGAAGAAGCTTCAGTCGCTGAATCTCCTCTCCGGGGGCGAGAAGGCCCTGACGGCCATCAGCCTCATCTTTTCGATCTTCCTCGTGAAGCCTTCTCCGTTCTGCCTTCTCGACGAAGCGGACGCACCCTTGGACGACGCGAACATCG
>CAYWOT010000244.1:0-1514 GCA_964459975.1 uncultured bacterium | reverse complement strand
GCTTCCGCGGCCTCGTGGGGCTCGTGCAACGGATGGAGACCATCGATCTCCTGCAGCCCAGGCAGCGGCTCCCCGCACTCGGCGGACCCGAGGCGCGCGTTCTCATCGACCGCTTCAACGCGATAGTGCGGGACATGTCGTCCAGCTACCAGTTCCTCCTCATCACGCACAACAAGCGGACGATGGAGCTGGCCGACGTCCTGTACGGAATCACCATGGAAAAGCCGGGTGTCTCCAAGGTGGTCTCGGTCAACTTCCGGTCCTGACGAGAGCCGGCCGGGACGCCCTGAATGACCGCACAGGAAGAGTCCCCCCGCAGCACCTTCCGTTCGCGCCTCCGGTCGGGTCTTTCGAAGACCCGCGAGTTGCTGTTCATGAACGTGGAAGCGATCGCCCGCGGGATCGGCCCGGTGGACGAGAACGTCTTGGCGGAACTGGAGGAGGCGCTCATTCTGGCCGACGCCGGCGCAAGCCTCGCCGGGGAGTTCAAGGAGGCCCTGCGCGTGAAGTGGCGGCAGGGTAAGCTGCCGGACGTCCCGGCCCTGCGAGCCGAGCTTGCGAAGATGGTTGCGGAGACGCTCGCGCCTTGCATGGTGCCCCTCTCCGTGGCGCCTCCCTACCCCTTCGTCGTCCTCGTGGTCGGCGTGAACGGCGTCGGAAAGACGACGACGATCGGGAAGATCGCTCACCATCTGCGCGAGGAAGGCCACTCCGTGCTGCTGGCGGCCGGAGACACCTTCCGGGCCGCCGCCATCGCGCAGTTGCGGGTTTGGTCCGAGCGGGCCGGCGCCGCGTTCGTCCAGCACAAGGAGGGAGCCGATCCCTCCGCGGTTGCGTTCGATGCGGTCCGCGCCGGCAAGGCCCGGGGAACCCACGCGGTCCTGATCGATACGGCCGGGAGGCTGCACACCAAGACGAACCTGATGGAGGAGATGCGAAAGGTCGTGCGGGTCGTCGGAAAGGACGTCCCCGGCGCTCCCCAGGAGGTGCTCCTCGTTCTCGACGCGACCAACGGCCGCAACGCGATCGCCCAGGCGAACACGTTCCGGGAGGCCACCGGCGTGACCGGCATCGTGCTCACGAAGCTGGACGGCACGGCCAAGGGGGGCGCGGTGCTGTCGGTGGCGAAGGAGACCGGCCTTCCGATCCGGTACATCGGCGTGGGGGAGTCGGTCGAGGACCTGAGGCCGTTCGACGCCGAAAGTTTCGCCTCCGCGCTCTTCTGAACCGGTCCCCGGGGGGGCGGCCGAACGCGGGCCGACGTCATTGATTCGGTGCGGGCGACGGAGTATCGTAAGGTGGCGAAAAAAGTCGGAGAGTTTCGCAGCGCATCCTGGGATGGAGGGGGAGCGGGGCCCATCGTGGAGTCGTCGTTCACATTGATTGAAAAGAAGGTCGCGGATCTCGTGCAGGTCGTGGTGGCGTTGAAAAAGGAGAAGGAGTCCCTCTCCGCCGCGTTGGCTGCCCGGGACGCCGAGGTCCGGGAACTCGCGGGAAAGCTTGCCGCGATGACG
>CAYWOT010000243.1:0-3879 GCA_964459975.1 uncultured bacterium | reverse complement strand
CTGCTGCAGGGCTTCGTTCACGGTCAAGAGATCCGAACTGCGCTCCTCGAGGGACTCATTGGCGGTGTTGAGCTCCAGGAACTTCTGCATCAGGGAGGCCGTCATGGCCTTGAAGTTCCCGACCAGCGAATGGATCTCCGAGAGGCTGGCGTCGGGCCACTCGATCGTCTTCCGGAGGGCAAGCCGGGAGGGAAGATCCGTCGTGACCTCCTTCAGTTGTTCGATGGGACGGACCAGCTTGCGGCTCAGGAACGCGGAAAGGAACATCGATGCAACCACGATGAGGAGCATGAAGGAGAAGTTGTCGATGTACGTCGTCTGGTAGAGCTGCTTCTGGTAAGGCGCCACGGGCACGGCGAGAAGCACTTTCCACGGAACGTCGTCTCCGACGGGGGTCTCCAGCGCGTAAAACGAATTCTTCCAGCGGTCGAACGCGGATTTCGACCTGCTCACGGAGGGAAGCCAGTTGTAGATTCCGGCGTGCGAAGGACGCAGCTCCCCGGTCTTTCGCCAATCCACGAGTTGCATGGGATGGAAGGCTTCGTTCGTGGTGGCGATGACCTTGTCCTTGGCATCGAGGATCGTGGCATGGACCCCCCATGCGTCCGTAATTCGCGCAAGCTCGCGCTGGAGGCGGGAGAGATCGATGCCCCCCTGGGCAAAGCCGGTGAACCGGCCTCCGGCGAGGATGGGGATGCTGAACGTGACGATGGGGCGGACCGCCGTGGCCCGTGCCATGAAGACGTCCGACATCACCGGCCGGAGGGTCGTCTTCAACTTCTTGAAATACGGCCGGTCGGAAAAATCGAGGCCGATCGTGGACTTGCCCTGCTCATTCTTCTCGGGATAGAAGGCGACGGTCACGCCTGCTGCATCCGCGACGTACATTCCCTGGAAATACGGATAATAGGCCTTGATCGATCGGAGCTTGGCCTGGAGCGTCGCGGAAGGCACGATTCCCTCCCGGGCCGCGACTTCCGCCAGGGCGTTGACGCCGTCCTTGTATCGCCGAATGAAGGAACGGGTCAGGTAGGTGGCTTGGAGCGTCGTGTTCTGCAACTTCTGCGTGATCCGGGTTTCGATGTCGGAAAAGGCCTTCCGGCTGCTGATGATCATGATGGCGAGGGACGGCACCAGCACCATCACGAGAATGACGTGGAACAGTGCCTGCTCGACGGATATCCGTTTTCGCGGCTCCGGCATGCGCAGCCAACGGTGAATGGGCGTAAAGCAGAGAATGATGCTGGCGATCAACGTGTTGAAGACTCCGTTTACGCTCTGCTTCAGGAGGACGAGGAGCGAGGAATAATCGCTTGCTCCCATCACGTGATGGTAGAGGAACCAGTCCAACGGGATTCCGACGAACAGCCAGAATATTGCGTCGATCAGGACGAGGTTGCCGGTCTTCCTGCGGGTCCAAAGGCCGACGAAGAGGATTTCCAGCGTGAAGACGATGACTCCGTAGGGGTGGTGCCAGTACCCATAGGTGCAGAGGGTGGCGGCGCCGGCCGCGATCGTCCCCCATACGACGCCGAAGAAAGCGAGGAGGATCATGAGAAAGATGCTGCCGAACAGGAAGTCGAATCCGTAAAACAGGGACAGTTTGAAGTAATTGCCGGCGAACGCGAGCGCAAATAGTGCCAATCCCGCGGCGATGTGGCCGATCCACCGTTCTTGCGCGTCATTCATGTACGCCGACCTTTCGCTCTCCTGGCGTGCCGGGTCCGTAAAGATCGGGCCGCGGACAGTCGCGGGGCGTCCGGGCTCCGGTCGCGGACCCCGATACACGTTTCGGACGGGATCCGTTCCGTCTTTAGCGCTTTCCGGACGTGGCGACGATCTGCGGGGGGCGTGCTGGCCCGCCCCCTCGTCCTGCGGCGTGCGTGTCAAGGGAACGGCGCCGCCGGTCGGTGCATCCTTTTGGGAAACAGGCGCGGCAGCGGACTTGCGCGAGGAGGACCGAATGAAAGTGCTGATCGTTTTCTACTCCATGTACGGTCATATCCATCGGATGGCGGAGGCGGTCGCGGAAGGGGCGAGGGAAGTCGAGGGGGCGGAGGTTGTCCTCCGGAGGGTCCCGGAAACCCTGCCCCGGGAAATGCTGCAGAAGATGGGGGCGGTCGAGCCGCAGAAGGCCTTCGCTCACATCCCGGTCTGCACCGTAGACGAACTGGCGGAAGCGGACGCGATCCTGTTCGGCACGCCCACCCGGTTCGGCAACATGTGCGGCCAGATGCGCCAGTTCCTCGACGCGACCGGCCAGCTCTGGGCGAAGGGGGCCTTGGTCGGCAAGGTCGGCAGCGTATTCGCAAGCTCCAATACGCAGCACGGCGGCCAGGAGTCGACCATCGTGAGCTTCCACCTCACCCTGCTCCACCAGGGGATGGTGATCGTGGGGCTTCCGTACGCGTTCCAGGGACAGATGCGCATGGACGAAATCACCGGGGGCTCACCGTACGGAGCGTCGACGATTGCCGGTCAAAAGGGGCAGAGGATGCCGAGCGACAACGAACTTGCGGCAGGCCAGTTCCAGGGAAAACACGTGGCGGCCATCGCCGCCCGGCTCGCGAAATAACCCGGGGGCCGCTCATGGGCCGGCCTCCGCAAGGAGCGGCGCCTTCCGGGAGTTCGTAGTGCGGTTCGAAACGCTCCGGACTGCCTGCGATTCGTCACCTTGGCCGTCGCACCGGCAGAAATCGGGGTACGCGCCGCCGGTAGACCCGGTACTCGTCTCCGAAGGTCCGGACGAGCCGGCGCTCCTCGAAATACGTCCCCACGTAGAAATACAGGACGACCATCGCGGCGGAGACGAATGAGATGCGCGTCTGGACCGGCTGGAAGGCGACGATCGCGGAGAAGCCGAGATAGAGGGGGTGGCGCACGATCGCGTAGGCCCCGCGGGTGAAGAGGCGTTCATGCGTACCGGGCTCGGGGATCTCTTCCTGCCCGGCCCGTCGCCATTGGCGGATTCCCACGAATTCCCCGAGGTCCCACGGGGTACAGAGAAGGATCGCCGCCCCGCCCAGCTGGGTTGCGCGGAAGAGCAGGCTTGGGGCGCCTGCGAGCCGGTAGAACGGCGAATCCGGCAGGGTGTGCAGATAGAGGACGAGGAGCCCGAAGGCCGCACACGAAACCGCGGTGAAGACGAGGCGGTGGTACGCACGGAACCGCCGTTCTCCCATCCATCGCATCACCCGGTCTTCGTAGAGCCGCGTCATGGTCAGGCTGTGGAAGACGGCAAACGCGGTCCAGGCCAGGGCTACCCGTACGACGACGTCCACGGTTTTCCTCCACGGAAGGCGTTGCGGCGAATTCGGGCGCGGCGTGCCCGGCGCCGGGCGTCCCGGCGGCACCGTCCACCTTACCACCGTCCGCCGCCGCGTGACCGGGCGCGCAGCAAAGGGAGAGGCATCGCTCCCTTTCGTCGGTCCGGATATACTGGGCCGATGGACTGCCCATTCTGCAGGATCTCCTCCATGCGCCGGGTGGCGGCGGGAGATCGGGAGCTCGACCGCTGCGTGGCCTGCGGATCGATCTGGTTCGATTTCGGGGAGATCCGCGAACTCGTGGAAGGACACGTCGCGACAGGCCCCGGAGAGGACCCTGCGGAGACCTCCGCGGCCGGTTCGCTCCCGGCGTCGCACCGTCTGGCGGCCCGGGTGTCCTGTCCGCGGTGCGGGGGGCGGCTGCGGGCGATCGCCTTTCGGGCGACCGGGATTCCCGTGTTGCGCTGCAGCGACTGCCGCGGGTATCTCGCGACGCGTCGATCCGTGGCGGCCATTGCGGCGAAGTTCCGGTTCGTGCGGGAGCACGAAGAACAGTACGCGCGGATGGGCGAGTCCCTTGCCCGGGCGACGAAGCGCCGCGTCGAGCTCGTGA
>CAYWOT010000242.1:0-3891 GCA_964459975.1 uncultured bacterium | reverse complement strand
GCTCTTCGGCCAGCTGCTGATCGGACTCATCAACGGGTCCTTCTACGCCGTGTTGAGCCTCGGACTGGCGGTCATCTTCGGCATGCTCGACAACATCAACTTCGCCCACGGCGCCCAGTACATGATGGGCGCGTTCTCGGCATGGATCGCGCTGCATTATTTCGGGATCCACTATTGGTGGGCACTCCTGGTCGCGCCCCTCGTCGTGGGCGCGACGGGGGTCGTCATCGAGCGGGGGATGCTGCGCCGGCTCGCAAGGCTGGACCCCCTCTACGGGCTGCTGCTGACGTTCGGGCTCGCGCTCATCATCGACGGGCTGTTCCGCTACAAGTTTGGGGTTTCCGGGGAAAGCTATCCCGTCCCGGAGGGTCTTGCGGGAGGCTGGAACCTGGGATTCATGTTCCTGCCCACCTACCGGGGCTGGGTCGTGGTGGCCTCGCTGGTCGTCTGTTTCGTCACCTGGTTCGTCATCGAACGCACGAAGTTCGGCTCCTACCTGCGTGCGGGGACCGAAAATCCCCGGCTTCTCCAGGCCTTCGGGGTCAACGTTCCCCTGATCGTCACCCTCACCTACGGCTTCGGCGTCGGCCTCGCGGCGTTCGCGGGCGTGCTCGCCGCACCGATCTTCAACGTGACCCCGGTGATGGGAGAGAACCTCATCATCGTCGTGTTCGCCGTCGTCGTGGTCGGGGGAATGGGCTCCATCTTCGGGTCCATCGTGACCGGCATCGGGCTGGGCTTGATCGAGGGGATCGTCAAGTCCGGCATGATCGCAAACCTGCTGCGAAACCTCTTCGACGGGGTGCCCGTCCTGAGGTACCTGGTCTACCCGGTCAAGCTGCTCTTTTCCCCCGAGGCCTCCGCGGTGACGATCTTCGTGATCATGGCCATCGTGCTGCTCGTCCGGCCCGCGGGGCTCTTCGGAAGGGAACGGTAGATGCGCGTCCCGAACGACATGAATGCCGCCGGCTGGCTGCTCGTCATCGCCGCCGGAACCGTGGCGCCCTTCCTCGTCTATCCCGTGTTCGCGATGAAGGTGCTGTGCTATGCGCTCTTCGCGTGCGGCTTCAACCTGCTCCTCGGGTATACCGGCCTGCTCTCCTTCGGACACGCCGCCTTTCTCGGAACGGCGGGGTACGTCACCGGATACACCGTTCAGTCGATGGGGCTTCCTCCGGAGCTCGGGATCCTGTGCGGTACCGCGGCGGCGATCGCCCTCGGGTACCTGTTCGGAAGCCTGGCGATCCGCCGGTCCGGGATCTATTTCGCGATGATTACCCTGGCGCTGGCGCAGATGATCTACTTCCTGGCCGTCCAGATGCCTTTCACGGGGGGAGAGGACGGACTCCAGGGGGTGCCCCGCGGGGTCCTGTTCGGGCTGTTCGACCTGCGGCGTCCCCTGTTCATGTATTACCTCGTCCTGGCGATCTTCCTCGGGGGCTTCTGGGTCGTGTACCGGGCGGTCCACTCGCCGTTCGGGCAGGTTCTCAAGGCGATCCGCGAGAACGAACCGCGGGCCGTTTCCCTGGGGTACGACGTCGGCCGGTACAAGCTGATGGCGTTCGTCCTCTCGGCCGGCCTGGCCGGCCTGGCGGGGTCGGCCAAGTGTCTGGTCTTCCAGCTTACCGCGCTCTCCGACGTCCACTGGCACACGTCGGGAGAAGTCGTGCTGATGACGCTGCTCGGGGGCATGGGCAGCGTGTTCGGACCCATCGTGGGCGCTGCGCTGGTGGTCAGCCTGCAGCACTACGGCGCGAACATCGGGGAATGGGTAACGGTCATCACCGGGGTCATCTTCGTATTCTGCGTGCTCGTGTTCCGCCGCGGAATCGTGGGGGAGATCGCGGCGCTCTTGCGGAGATGACGGTCCGCCGGCCGGCGAAAGGAGGCACACCGTGACACCGTTCGACGCGTTCGCCCGGGATGCCTTTTCCCTTCCGGAGATTTCCGCCCGTCCCGAAGCGCTGTCCGGCGTCCGGGTCCTCGAGCTCGCCACACGGATCTTCGGGCCGGCGACCGCCGACTACCTGGGCGAGTTCGGCGCCGAAGTGATCAAGGTGGAGCTCCCCCCGCGGGGCGACCTGATGCGATACGTGGCTCCCGAGGGGTTCTTCTGGAAGGAGGTGTCCCCCGCCTTCCTGGCGCTGAACCGGAACAAGCTCCACGTCGGGATCGACGTGCGGACGCCGGACGGAAAGGAGCTCTTCCTGCGCCTGGCGGAAAAGGCGGACGTGGTGGTGGAGAACCTGCGCGCCGGGACGATGGACCGCTGGGGGCTTGGCTACCGGCAGCTCAGCGAGCGCAACCCCCGGATCGTCTACGCCGCGAACTCCGGCTTCGGCCAGTGGGGGCCGTACTCGAAGGGGCGCGCATCCTACGACGCGACGGCCCAGGCGCTCTCGGGAATGTCGGCGATCACCGGCTTCCCCGACCGGCCGCCGGTCAAGGCCGGGTTCTGGGTCGGCGACTACACCGGCTCGCTGCACTCGGCGATCGCCGTCCTCGTCGCGCTGCTGGCCCGGGAAAAAACGGGCGAGGGGCAGCTCATCGACCTCTCCCAGGCCGAAGCGCTCATCCGGGGGCTCGACTGGACCTGGCTGTACGCGGACCGTGCCGGAAAAGACCGGACGCGGGCGGGGAACGTCGATCCGTCGATGCCGCCGTCGGGGATCTATCGCTGCGCCGACGGATTCGTGGCGGTGTCCGCCCGCGACGCCCGGGAGAGGGCGGCGCTCGCCCGGACGCTCACGACGGAGAGCCGCCCCGGAGACTCCGCGCGGGGGAATGCCTCCGACGAGGGGAGAACGCCCGCGGCGGAGCAGGTGGCCGCGTTCGCCGCAGCCCGTACCCGGGAGGAGATCGTGCGAATCGCCGTGGCGGCGGGATTTTCGGCCGCTCCCGTGGAAGGGGCCGCGCAGCAGTACCGGGACCCTCACCTGCGGGCGCGGGGAACGGTCTGGGAGCTCACCGATCCGCTCTACGGCCGGATCGACGAGTTCGGCCCGGTGCCGAAACTCTCGGCCTCCCCGGGACGGCTTCGCTGGACGGCCAAGCCGGTCGGCTACCACAACGAGCAGGTGCTTTCCGGGCTTCTCGGCCTCTCGGAGAACGAGATGGAGGAGCTGGCCCGAAAGGGGGCGATCGGACGATGGGCCGACATTCCCGGCGCCCGGCCGCCCCGGAACGCCGATGAAGAGGCCCGACGGACGGGTCCGGAGGCCGACGAACCATGACCGACTTCGCCGCCTGGGCACACGAGGCGACCGATCCCCGGCGCGCATGCGGGAAGACCGAGGCACTCGCCGGGATCCGGGTGCTCGAATACACGCCCGGACATTTCGGCGGGATGGTGGCGGCGTCGGTCCTGGGCGAGTTCGGAGCCGATGTCGTCAAGATCGAGCCGCCCGGCGGCGATCCGGCCCGCCTCTTCATGCCCGAGGGGATTTCGGTCGAGGGGACCGGACTTCCCTTCCTTTCGGAGGCGAGGAACCGGCGCTTCGTCACGCTCGCCCTCGATCGGCCGGAGGGGCGGACGATCTTTCGCCGGATGGTCGAACGGGCCGACGTCGTTGTGGAAACGGTCGGAGCGAGGCGGATGGATGCGGACGGGACCGGCTACCCGACCGTCTCGCAGGCGCAGCCCGGACTGGTCTGGCTGTCCCTGTCGGTATACGGCTCCTTCGGCCCGCACGCGGATCTGCCCGTTGCGGACTCCGACCTGCTCTGCCAGGCGCTCTCGGGGGCTCCGCACATCATCGGCGAGCCGGCGGAGGAGGGACGGCCTGCGCCGCGGCCGCACGAAGTCCCCACCCGGCTGGGAAACTGGCACGCATGGTTCACCGCGGGGCTCTGGGGCGCCTTCGGGGTGCTGGCCGCCCTCGCCCACCGGGC
>CAYWOT010000241.1:0-3892 GCA_964459975.1 uncultured bacterium | reverse complement strand
TCTACAACCTTCACCTGGAGGGGTGGCTACCCCCCAAAACGTCCATCATCGGGCTGGACCGCAAGAAAATGAGCCCGGCCAGGTACCGGGAGAGGCTGCGCGGAGGCGTGGATCGATTCTCCCGTCGCGGCAAGACGGAGGAACAGCCGTGGAAGGAGTTCGCCTCCCGCTGCACGGACTACCTGTCCGCGGATTTTTCGGATCCGACGGTGTATTCCGACCTGTCCGACCGGCTGGCGTCGCTCGATAAGGCGTCGAACACCCGCGCGACGCGGGTCTTCTATCTCGCCACCCCGCCGTCGCTGGTGGAGACCATCGTACAGGGGCTGGGGAAGGCGGGACTGGCGCGCGACCGGAAGCGAGCCCGCGTGGTCGTCGAGAAACCATTCGGCCGGGATCTTGCGTCCGCCAAGGCCCTCGACCGGATGCTCGACGGCGTGTTCGACGAGCCGCAGATCTACCGAATCGACCATTACCTGGGGAAGGAAACCGTGCAGAACATACTCGCCTTCCGCTTCGCCAACGCGCTCTTCGAGCCGATCTGGGACCGCCGCTACGTCGACTACGTGCGGATCGACGTGGCCGAGGACGTGGGAATGGAAAACCGGGCGGCCTACTACGATCACGCCGGGGCGCTTCGCGACATGGTACAGAACCATCTCCTGCAGATCCTTTGCCTGATCGCGATGGAACCACCCGTCTCGTTCCATGCCGACGAGATCCGGAACAAGAAGGTGGACGTCCTGAACGCGATCCGGCCCTTCCGCGAGGAGGAGATCCACCGCCTTGCGGTGCGAGGGCAGTACGGCGAAGGCTGGGTCCGCGGAGACAAGGTGCCCGGGTACCGGCAGGAGCCCGGGGTCGCTCCTGACTCGAACACGGAGACGTTCGCCGCCCTGAAGATGTTCGTCGACAACTGGCGCTGGCAGGACGTCCCCTTCTACCTGCGTACGGGAAAGCGGCTCGCGCACAGGGAGTCGGTGGTGTCGATTCAGTTCCGTCCCGTCCCGCACCAGTCGTTCCCCGCCACCGCCGCGGCGGAATGGCACGCGAACCGGCTGGCGATCCGGATCCAGCCCGAGGAAGGAATCGTGCTGCGCTTCCAGGCCAAGCAGCCCGGCCCCGACGTCCGACTCGCCCCTGTGGAGATGCGCTTCGGCTACCGGGACGCGTTCCGCGCCGAGTCCCCGGAGGCCTACGAGACGCTTCTCTTGGACGTGCTCGAGGGGGACGCCACGCTCTTCATGCGGGCCGACCAGATCGAGGCGGCATGGGCCGCCATCACCCCCGTCCTGGAGGCTTGGTCGGCCACGGCGCCGATCGACTTTCCCAACTACCAGGCCGGCTTGTGGGGGCCGGAAAAGACCGGCTTGCTGCTGGGCCCGGAAGAGGCGATCTGATGGAGCGGCCGCCTCATTGCCCGGAGGAAAGACCCAGCGCCTCCAGGGAGGACCGGGTAGATTCGTACCCCGCGTGGCGGATCGCGTGGATGCCCAATGCCCTTGCCTTCTCCGCGGAGCCCCTGCGGTCTTCCACGTAGACGGCCTGCTCCGGCGGGATCTGGGCGAGGTCGAGCGCAAGGCGGTAGATCCGGGCGTCGGGCTTGCGCAGGTGGACGAAGCACGAGGCGACGAAGAAGTCGAAGAGGCTTCCCAGGCCGAACGTCCGGACGCGGTATTCGGTCAGCTCCCGGCTCTCGTTGCTGAGAGCCGCCACGGTCAACCCGTGGCGCGCCTTGACGCGCCGGAACAGGTCGATCATCTCCGGATACGGCCGCGACCGGGAGAAGATGAATTCCCGGAACTCTCCCGCGGAGAACGGCCTGTCCCGGTGGAAGACCACGCGGGCGAGGTACTCGTCGAGGGTGATCTTCCCCTTTTCCAGCGTCGGGAAGGCGTTGCGGTGGCGGGTGTTCATGTCCGCATAGTCGAGGCCGAACCGCTCCGCCGCCTGCCTGCGCATCTCCGAATCCCACCCGTTGGTGAGAAGAACTCCGCCGATGTCCAGAAACATCACGCCGATGGTCGCCACCTTCGCCTCCGTTCCCCGTACGGGAGACCCGCGGTCACCCGCTCCGGATCATCTCGTCGAGCCTGCGGGCGTTTTGCGCCGCGTATCCCTTCTCGTCGTTGTCGAAGTAGCAGAAGACGTCCCGCCCCGCCGCCGCCCAGGACGAGACCGCCCCCGCCCACCCGGCCAGCGCCTCCACGCCGTAGCTCCCCCGGTATGGGCCTCCGGGTCCGTGGAGCCGCACGTAGACGAAGTCAGCCGTCAACCTCCTTGGGCGAGAGCCGCCCATCGAGCTCGTAGATGCAGAAGGCCGCCCCGTGCCGGGCCAGGATCCCGCAGGCCCGGTCGTTGATCCACGACGGGTCGCGCAACTCGAACGCGTAGCGTCGCCCCCCGCGCAGCGCCGCGAGGAACGACTCCAGTCTTCCGGGGTCGAAGCCCCACCTGGGCGGAAGCTGGAACAGGATCGGGCCGATCTTCTTCCCGAGCGCCTCGATGCGGTCCAGGAACGGGGGCACGGTGTCGGCCGGGTCCGTAAGCTTCTTCCGATGCGTGACGAAGCGGCTGGCCTTGGCGGCAAAGAGGAAATCCCACGGGACGGCGTCCTTCCACGCGGCGAGCGTCTCCTCCCGGGGACGATGGTAGAAGGAGTTGTTGATCTCCACCGTCCGGAACCGCCCGGCATAATACGGCAGCCACTCGCGCTGCGGCACGTTGCTCGGGTAGAACGGGCCTCTCCAGTGCCGATAGGACCAGCCCGACGTCCCGATGCGGATTCTCGCCTCGTTCGCCACGGTTTCCTTCTCCGTCGGACGCCGGTTCCGGCCTCCCGGCCCATCGGCGCGCCGTTTCGCCCACCTTGCCCTCCAAAAGAAGATGAAGCGGCCGGCGCCGGGGTTCTTCGGTGTCACGTCCGGTATTTCGGGCAGTGCCTCGCAGTCCCCCCGCACGCCCGGATCCGCCGGACCGGGGACCGGAAGACTTCGAAGTCGGGCGGCTCCGGCACCGGTTGCGCCTCTTGACGCAAGGGGGTCGAAACGGTCCTTGTGTCCCGCCCGCATCGCCTCCTTTCGATCCCTTTCGCCTCCGCGCGTTCCTCCCTTCCATTCCGAACCCGGCCGCGGAGTTTCACCGGGAGGGTGCAAGGGACCGCACCCGAAGCGGCAAGGCCCCCCGGCCGGCATCCCGGCCGCGAAAAATCTCCGAAACGAAACGCGGAGTCCGCAATCTTAACGTCGGTCGGGGACCTTTCTCCGGAGTCGGTCTTCGTGCCCGGTCGGAGGGCCGTCGCGCCGCGCCGGGGGCGAGCGCCAGCGAACCGGGGCGGTGCTTGGACCGCCCATAGTGTTGCGTGTGCGGAGAGCACGGAGGTTTCGATGCTGTGGCCCGTGGCCGCGTACTTTGCGGCCGTCATCGCGGTGGTCCTCGTGATGCTCGTCCTGTCGCACTTCCTCGGGCAGCGGCACCGGGATGCGGCGACCGGGGAGCCGTACGAATCGGGCATCCTGTCCCAGGGCTCCGCCCGGGTCCGCTTTTCCGCGAAATACTACCTGGTGGCGATGTTCTTCGTGATCTTCGACGTGGAGTCCGCCTATCTGTTCGCGTGGTCGGTCGCCGTTCGGGAAACGGGGTGGGCGGGCTACGCCGAGGCTCTCGTCTTCGTGGTGGTGCTGGGGGCCGCACTCGCGTACCTCTGGGGCACCGGGGCCCTCGACTGGACCGCGTCGGTGGTCCGGACGCCGCGAAAGGGACGCGCGTAGATGCCTCGCCGGGATGCTGAGGCAGGGACCTCCGGAGCCGGGAAGCGTCCGCCGGGGGACCCGATCCACCGGAATTTCGTCCTGGCGCGCCTCGAGGACCTCGTGGCCTGGGGCCGAAAAAA
>CAYWOT010000240.1:1733-3913 GCA_964459975.1 uncultured bacterium | reverse complement strand
CCCCGGGACCTGTCCTCGCTCAAAGGCATGTCCCCGATCGTCGTCAAGCACCCCTATTCGATCGAGTACCTCCATTCCTACGGGCAGGATTCGCCGTTCTTCGCCGGGCTCGCGAACGGGAAACTCCTGGGCACGCGCTGCGACCGGTGCGCGTACACCTACGCGACGCCGAGGCTGCACTGCGCCCGGTGCGGTGGCGAAACGGAGTGGACGGAGCTTCCGACCGAAGGCCGCGTCCACACCTTCACGACCTGCTACTACGGAAGCGAGGAGTTCCTGGACGAGACGCCCTTCCACCTAATCCTGGTCGAGTTCGACGGCGTGGACACCCTGTTTCTGGCGCGGATGATCGGGGTGGAAGGGCCAAAGGACATCCGGATCGGGATGAAGGTGCGGGCGAAGTTCCGGCGCAATTCGCACCTCAAGCCGACGGACGTCTACTTCGTCCCCGCGTGAAGAGGGAAAGACGCGATGGACTTCGGATTCCGCCCCGATCACACCGCGCTGGGAGACATGGTCCGGTCGTTCGTCCGCAAGGAAGTCCGCCCTCACGCGCAAACGTGGGACGAGGAGGGAGCGTTCCCTGCGGCGACCGTCGCCCGGCTGGGCGAGCTGGGGCTCTTTGGGGTGATGGTGCCCGAGGAGTACGGCGGCGCCGGGATGGATATGGTCGGCTACTGCGTGGCCCTGAACGAAATCGGAAAGGCGGACGGGTCTCTGGGGCTGACGGTGGCGTCGCACAACTCGCTGTGTACGGCACACATCCTTTCCTTCGGCTCCGAGGCGATGCGCCGCACGTATCTGCCGGAGCTCGCCTCGGGGAGAATGCTCGGCGCGTGGGCGCTGACGGAGCCCGGATCGGGGTCCGACGCGCTCGCCATGCGGTCCCGGGCGACCTGGTCGGGGACCCGTTGGGTTCTCAACGGAACCAAGATGTTCATCACGCAGGGGAGCGTTGCCGGGGTGTACGTCATTCTCGCCATCACCGATCCCGCAAAGGGAAGGGATGGGGTGACCGCCTTTCTCGTCGAGGCCGGAACGCCCGGGCTCTCTGCGGGAAGGACGCTGCACAAGCTCGGGATGCGCGCGTCGGACACGGCGGAGCTCGTGTTCGAGGACCTGGCGGTGCCGCCCGCCAACGTGATCGGGGAGGTCCACGCGGGTTTCCGGGACGCGATGCGGATCCTGCCGGGGGGAAGGATCTCGATCGCCGCCCTGGCGGTCGGCATCGGAACGGGAGCGCTTGAGGAGGCGACGGCGTACGCGGCGCAGAGGCGGCAGTTCGACCGGCAGATCTCGTCGTTCGAGGCCGTGCAGGGGATGCTCGCCGACGGCGGGACGGAGATGGAGGCGGCGTGGCTGCTCACGCTGCGGGCCGCCTGGCTCAAGGACGCCGGACGGCCGCACGTCCGGGAGGCGGCCATCGCCAAACTGGTCGCCTCGGAGGCGGCGATGCGCACGACGATCCGGGCGGTCCAGATCTTCGGAGGGTACGGCTACACGCGGGAGTTCCCGGCGGAGCGGGCCATGCGCGACGCCAAGCTCTGCGAGATCGGCGAGGGGACGTCGGAAGTGCAGCGGATGATCATCGCCCGCCGCCTGGCCCGGGAGAACTGAGCGGCATGCCCGTCTCCGCGAAACGGATCCTGGCCGGCGACGTCCGGGCCGCGGCCGTCCTGATGCGGGACCTCGACGACGAGCGGCCTTCCGCGCACCGTACGCTCAGAACGCTTTACCGCCACACGGGCAGGGCCTTCCTCCTCGGGGTCACGGGGCCGCCCGGCGCGGGCAAATCGACCCTCGTGGACCGCATGATTTCGCACTTCCGCCGGGATGGGAAGACCGTCGGGATCGTCGCCGTCGACCCTACCAGCCCCTTCTCCGGCGGCGCGATCCTGGGGGACCGCATCCACATGCAGCGGCACGCGCTCGATGACGGAGTCTTCATCAAGAGTCTCGCCACGCGGGGCAACCTGGGCGGGCTGTCCAAATCGACGATCGACATCGTCAACGTCATGGACGCGATGGGGAAGGACGTCGTCATCATCGAAACGGTCGGCGTCGGACAGGACGAAGTGGAAGTCGTCAGGGTGGCGCACACGAACCTCGTCCTCCTGGTACCGGGGCTCGGGGACGATATCCAAGCCTAGCATCACCATGAATGCAGAACACGAAGGACG
>CAYWOT010000240.1:0-1723 GCA_964459975.1 uncultured bacterium | reverse complement strand
GGGGACGATATCCAAGCCCTGAAGGCGGGAATCCTCGAGATCGCGGATGTCTTCGTGGTGAACAAGGCCGACCGGGAGGGGGCCGACCGGACCGTGCAGGAGATCGAAACGCTGGTCGCGATGAACGCCCATCGGGAAGGGGCGTGGGTCCCCCCCGTACTTTCGGCCGTGGCCCGTGAAGGCACCGGCATAGCCGAGATCATGGGGTGGGTGTCGCGCCACTGGGAGTTCGTGTCCCGGGAGGAGAACCTGGCTCGGTACCGGAGGGAGAAGGCGAAGGTGGAGCTCATGGAGATCCTCAAGAAACGGCTCATCGAAAAGGCGGTCGACGACCTGGCCCGCGAAGGCGTTCTCGATCGCGTCCTCCGGGACATCGCCCGGAAACGGGAGGATCCGTACACCGTCGCGGAGAAGGTGGCGGCCCACCCGTTCGCCTATCATCTGACGTCGTCCTCCCGGCGGGGGACGACGCCCGGGAGGAACCGCCCGTGACGATCCGACGCGAAGGCGACGTGGAATACCGGTTCGAGCATCCCGACGAGTTCCGAGCGTTCGTCCGGGACCGGAAAAGCCGCAAGGCGACGCCCAAACTGTGCTCCGCGCGGGAGGCCGTGTCGGGCTCCGTCCACGACGGCGACTATCTCGTGTACGATTTCTCCAGCCTCACACGGGGGCCGCAGGCGCTCATCCGCGAGGTCATCCGCCAGCGGAAAAAGGACCTGTGGATCGGGGCGGAGTTCACGCTCCACGAAACGGCGCTCCTCGCGGGCTCGGGCTGCGCGTCACGAATCGACGTGGGATTCCTGGGGTACGGCGCGTACATCGGGCAGGCGGTCTGCGACGGCCGCGTGAAGGTGTACGACTGGACGAACGGCGGGCTGGCGCTCCGGCTTCTCGCCGGTGCGCGCGGAGTCCCATTCCTCCCGACGCGGGACCTGCTCGGTTCGGACAACCTGTCCGTGTCCGGGGCCAAGACGATGGAAGACCCCTTCACGGGGCTTCCCGTGGCCCTGGTCCCGGCGCTGAACCCGGACGTGGCGTTCCTTCACGTGCACCAGGCGGACGTGTACGGCGATGCGCGGATCTTCGGCACGAACCTGTACGCGTTCGAGGCGGCGCTCGCCTCGCACCGGGTGGTGCTCTCGGCGGAGGAGATCGTGGAACCCGCCGAGTTCCGGAAGGATCCGATGCGGACGACGATTCCGCACTTCCTCGTCGATGCGGTCGTCCACGCGCCGTTCGGCGCCTATCCGGGCGCGATGCCGGCGCGGTACGAGCTCGACCTGGCGCACGTGGACCGGCTCAACGCGATCCGCACCGACGAGCAGATGCACGAGTACCTCGAGGAAACCGTATACAGCGTCGCGGACCACGAGGAGTTCCTGGACCGGCGCGTTGGCGCCGCAAAGATGGCGGAGCTCCGCCGCAACGCCACGATCGTCGAAGGATACCGATAAACGGGATTTTGGTTCGCACGGGAGGGGTGCCATGCCGCGCACGATCGAGTTCACGGACACCGAGTTCATGATCGCCCAGGCGGCGCGTCTGCTCGAAGACGGAAAGACATTCTTCGTCGGGTGGGGCATCCCGCAGGTCGTGGCGATTCTGGGACAGCGGCTGCACGCGCCCAACGTCATCCAGCTCTTCGAGTTCGGGGCGATCGGACCGGAATCGGTCCTGCCCTTCGTCCGGGGAACGATGGGCGGGTCGCAGAACACCTACC
>CAYWOT010000239.1:0-3943 GCA_964459975.1 uncultured bacterium | reverse complement strand
GCTACGCCCTCCCGGGACGGGAGAGCGCCCCGCTGCGCGCGCGCAGCGTTCAGTACCTTCTTTCGGCCTTCCTCGGAATCGCCGGGTGCGGGGCGGGTGCATACCTTCTCGGACGCCGGCTGACCCGGAGGGGGCCGCCCGGGGACGGGCGCCCGCCCGCCGACCGTTGAGCGACCTGCGACGGGAGCGGTTTCTCGCGCTGGCCGCCTCCCGGGGCCTCGCGCCTCCGGGGAGGAGCCACGTGGAGAAGGGGCTGCGGGGCCTCTCGGCGTTCTTTTCCCGAGCGATGTTCCGCGAAGAGACGGCCCGGCGGAACGGGGTCCTGCAACGAGTCGATCCCAGGGCCAGGCTCCTGGCGACGCTTCTGTTTCTGGCGAGCGTGAGCGTCGCCCGGTCCATTTCCGAGCTGGCCGCCCACGCGGCCCTTCCGCTGGCCGCCTTGGCCCTGTCGCGCATCCGGCCCAAGGAGTTCCTCGGAGCGGGCTTCTGGGTCGCGGCGGCGTTCGCGGTCCTCCTCGCCGCCCCGGCGACGCTGAACGTGTTCTTCGACGGAACGGTCGTGGTGCCGCTCCTCGAGCGGGGGCGGGAGTGGCACTTCGGGCCGTACGTTCTGCCGTCCGTGATCGGGATCACCCGGGAGGGGCTGCTGACCGCAGCCACCATCGTCCTGCGCGTCCTGACCTCGGTCGCCGCGGTCCTGTGGCTCACTCTCTCGACCCGCTGGACGGACCTGCTCCGGGGGCTGCGGTTCCTTCGCCTCCCCGCGGTCTTTCTCCAGGTGGTCGGCATGACCGTCCGCTACACGCACGCGCTGCTGCGCCGTTCCGAGGAGGGGTATCTCGGCAAGAAGAGCCGCACCGTTTGCCGGGGGAAGGTCGCCGCGGAACAGGCGTGGGTCGGCTCCCGCATCGCAAGGTCCTGGGAACGCAGCCTGCACCTGATGGAGGAGGTCGGCATGGCGATGACCGCCCGCGGATTCACGGGCGAGGCGAAGTTCCCCGCCGGGCCGTGGTTCGGCGCCCCGGAATGGGGGTTGCTCGCCGCGGTCGTGATATGCTGTACGGGTGCACACCTCCTGTGACATCCGGGAGCCCGAGCGCGTTCGCGGCACTCCGGCTCCGCTGTTGGAGCTGGACGACGTCTGGTACGCGTACCGCGAGGGAATCCCCGCCCTTTCCGGGGTATCGCTCGCGGTGCATCCGGGAGAGCGCATCGCCGTTCTCGGCGCGAACGGGTGCGGAAAATCGACGCTCCTCAAGCTCCTCGCCGGCCTGATCTTTCCCCAGCGCGGATCCTACCGGGGGTTCGGCCGCCCGATCGACGAACGCCTGCTTTCCCGGGATCCGTTCGGAATCTTCTTCCGAAAAGAGGTCGGCATTCTTTTCCAGAACGTCGACGCGCAGCTGTTCAATCCCACCGTGGAGGACGAGATCGCGTTCGGCCCCCTCCAGATGAACGACCCGCCGGAGGAGATCCGGTCGAAGGTCCGCCGGATGCTCGGCCGGTTCGCGATCGGCGCGCTCTCGCCGCGCGCGCCCTACGAGCTGTCGGGCGGGGAGAAAAAGAAGGTGGCGATCGCCTCCGTCCTGGTGATGGACCCGCAGGTCCTGCTCCTCGACGAGCCCACGGCGGGGCTCGACCCGAGAAGCAGCCGGGCGCTCATCGACGCGATCCTCGAGGCGGAGGAAACCGGACGGACGGTGGTGACGGCCACGCACGACCTGCACGTCGTGGCCGAAATCGCGCGAACGGTCGTCGTCTTCGGGGAAGACCGGCGGATCCTGGCGACCGGCTCCCCCGAGGAGATCCTGAGGGACCGCTCCCTCCTGCTTCGGGCCAACCTCGTCCACCTGCACCGCCACGCCCATGACGAATACTGGCACGAGCATGAGCACGAGCATCATGAAATCGTGCACGTCCATGAGCACGACGGGAAGGGATCGCCGGGAGAGAAGGGACCGTGAACCTCCCGCCGATCTCCCTCAAGTACGGCCGGACGCAGGCGATCCTCGCGACGGGGGCCTTCCGCAACGTGTACCTGCTCGCCGCCCGTCCTCCCCGGCTGCCGGCCTCCGAGGACGCCCTGATCCGGCAGCGGATGGCGCGGTCGATCGGCTCCCTTCCCCTCCGGATGCTCCTGCGCGCCGACGATTCGGTCGCCGTCCTCGTGTCGGACGTCACCCGCTATTCCGCCACGGAAAAGTTCCTCGTCCCGCTGCTCGAGGAAGCCGACGCCGCGGGAATCCCCCGGTCGCGCGTCACGGTCTTCGTCGCGCGTGGGACGCACCGGCTCCTCTCGGACCCGGAGGTCCGAGAGGTCGTGGGGCCGGCGATCGCCACCGGCATCCGCGTGGAACAGTCCGACCCCGACGGAGAGACGGTGCAGCTCGGAGTCACCTCCCGGGGCACCCCGGTGCGTATCAGCCGTCCGCTGATGGACCACGACCGGATGGTGCTGACGGGGACGATCACCTTCCACTACTTTGCGGGATTCGGCGGCGGACGAAAGGCGCTCGTCCCCGGATGCGCGGCGCGCGAGACCGCGTCCGCGACGCACTTCCGCATCTTCCGAACCGACGGCCCCGGGAAGCATCCCCTCGCGCGGCCCGGAATCCTGTCGGGCAACCCCGTGCACGAGGACATCGTCGAGGCGGTCGCAATGGCGGCCCCGACGTTCCTGTTCAACACGCTGCTCACCCCGCAGAAGGAGGTCTTCGACGCCGTCGCGGGGCATTGGCAAAAGGCGCACGAGGAAGGATGCGCGCGGTACGCGAACGTGTATCGGGTTCCGGTCCCGAAGAAATACCCGCTGGTCATCGCCTCGGCGGGCGGCTTTCCGAAGGACATCAACTTCATCCAGGCGCACAAGGCACTGGACCATGCATTCCTGACGACCGCGGAGGACGGAGTCCTGATCCTCGTCGCGGAATGCCGGGACGGTTTCGGGAGCGGGACCTTCTTTCCGTGGTTCCGTTTCGAAGATCCCGCCGAGATGGAAGCGGAGCTGCGGGCGAATTACCAGATCTACGGGCAGACGGCGCACGCGACGCTTTCGAAGGCGAAGGCGCGCCGTGTGATTCTCGTGTCCTCCCTTCGGCCGGAGGACGTGGAGCGAATGGGAATGGTCCCCGCCTCCTCCCTCGACGAGGCGGTGCGAAAGGCGAACGACATGCTGGGAGAGCTTCCGCCCCCGCTCGTCATTCCGGACGCGGGCTACGTCCTTCCGGATGTGTCGGGCAGCGCGGTTCCCCAGCATCCGGGGTCCCTCTTCCGCTACCCGTAACGTAGCCGGGGCGCCGGCACGGAGAGACGGAGGCCGGCCGTCGGGAAACCATCCGTGACGGTCGAGGCATCCAACGGGGAAAGGGGCACGAATGGACCTTGCCAAGTTGTATTACCACCCGAAGTTCGTCCATTTTCCCCTGGCGCTGTTCCCGGTTTCGTTCGGTTCCTTTCTTCTGTATGCGGCCACGGGAGCGGCCGACTTCGAGACGGGGGCGTTCGTCGCCGCCGGCTTCGGCGTGGTCTCCACGCCGCTGGCCATTCTTTCGGGCTTCCTCGACTGGAAGATCCGATACAAGGCGTTCATGACGCCGATCTTCCGGATCAAGATCGTGGGCGCGTTCGTCCTGTTCGCGCTCTCGGCGCCCGCGGTCCTGCTGCGGATCCTCGTCCGGGACGTCGCCACCCTCCCGCTCGGGGAAATGGGATGGGCGTACGGCACGCTGCTCGCCGCGACCGTCCCCCTGTGCATCACGCTCGGCCACTATGGAGGAAAGCTCGTATTCCACTGAAGGAGGCGCCATGGATTTCCTGAGCGCAACGATGGACCGATTGACGGAAGAGGCCAGGCAGATCGAGCACGAACTGCGCGTGGTCCTGCCGAAAGAGATCAACGCCGCGCTCGCCCACGGCGACATCTCGGAGAACGGCGAATACGAGG
>CAYWOT010000238.1:0-3995 GCA_964459975.1 uncultured bacterium | reverse complement strand
CCTGATCGAGGGGATCATGGCCCTGTCGCGGTTCCTGCAGGTGGGGTTGAGCATCGTGCTGATCTTCGTGGGCGGCAAGATGCTGACGGCGGAGTTCGTCCACATCCCGGTGGCGATCTCCCTGGGCGTGGTGGTCGCCGTCCTGGCCGGGTCGGTGCTGGCTTCCGTCCTGTTCCCGGCCCCGAAGGCGGAGCTGGTGGCGAGCGACGAGAAGAAGGTGGAAGACCGGGACGAGGAGCCGGTGGGATAACCGGTTCTTCCCAAGGAGGGCATGCGAATGCGGACGCACATCTTTTTCGGGACCGACGGATCCGTCGCGGCGAGGTTTGCCCAGGCGCAGATCCTGTGTCTCCCGTGGCGGCCGCCGGTCCATGTCACGGCCATGACGGCGATGGAGGTTCCCCACGGGGCATTCACGTCCCTCCTTGCGCCGGCTCGCAGGGCGTACAACGCCGCGGTGACGACGCTCCACCAGGACGCAAGGATCCAGGCGACCGAGGTGCTGGAAAAGGCACGGCTCGCGCTGGAGCAGGGTATGGACAGCGTCGCCACGCGGATGCACCCGGGTTTCGCGGGGCCCACGATCGTCGATTCGGCGCGTGCTTGCAGGGCCGATCTGGTGGTCGTGGGCTCCCGAGGCCTGGGGATGTACAAGGGGTACTTCCTCGGAAGCGTGTCGGTTCATGTGGCGTGGTACGGTCATTGTTCGGTCATGACGGTCAAGTCGCGGCCGACGGGCGATCGGCGATTCCTGGTTGCGGTGGAAGGGGGCGCCGATCGCACGCGGCTCGTCGGGTGGCTGAGCGCCCTCGATTTTTCGGGCGGCGCGCGGATCCATCTGCTCAACGTCCGGCGGAGCCGGGCCGAAGCGGCGGGGAAAGAGGAGCACTCGGACGAGACCGGAGGAATGGCCGCGGACGGCGCATTCGAGGAGTGGGCACACTCCCCGGAAGCCTTGGAGGCGCTGGGAGGGGCAGGGTTGTCGGCGGGTGCCCTCCAGGTGACCTCCGAGGTCCGCTACGGACAGCCCGTTTCGGAAATCCTCGATGCGATCCACGAGTTCCGGCCGGAGCTTCTGGTCATGGGCGCGAAATGCCCGGAATCGCCCGCCGACGCGCCTTTGGGCGTCGTGACCCGGCAGGTGGTGGCGGAGGCCTCCTGCTCGGTCCTCGTGGTGCGCCCCTGAAGCGGGCACCGGGCCCCGGAACGCAGCGGTCATCCGAACGTGAAGGCATAAAGCTTCACCCCCGGATCGCGGAAGTCGATTTCAAACACGTGGTCGCCGCGGTCTCCGGCAGGAAGGGCCACCAGGTTGTACAGTCGGGCGGGACCGACGACGACGCGTCCTTTGGGGCCGACGTCCGCCCCACGCGCCTCGGCGGGGAGCGGTTTTCCGTCGAGGAGTACGCTCGCCGCGATGCGCCGCCCGCTTCCGTTCATCACGAGGTTGAGCTTGGGGGCCCGAAAATGGAACCGGACGCCTCCTCCGCCTGCCACAAGTTTCGCCGACTCGGCGCCGACGGTCCACGTGCCGCGCAGCGCCCACTCGTTGAGCCGCAGCGCGGCGGGCGCCGTGTATTTGCGGGGATGGTTGTGCGCCTCCGGCTGCGGCGAGGCGAAGTTCTCGGCCCGGGCGTATCCGACGTAGGTCTCGGGGGAATGAATCCGGGAAAAGTCGACGGTCGGCAGACCCTCGGTGAGGGGCTGCGGCACGCGCAGGAGCTTCGCCTCCATCAGCAGGGACTGGATCGCCCGCTCTGTCTCCTTGTACTTTCCTTCGCCGAAATGAACGAGCCGCAGCCGGCCCTGCGCGTCGAACAGGTAGTCCGCGGGCCAGTAGTGGTTGTCGTACGCCTTCCACGTACCGTAGAAGTTGTCGAGGGCCACCGGGTAGCGGATTCCGTAACGCGCGACGGCCCTGCGCACGTTCGCCTCGTTTTTTTCGAACGCGAACTCCGGCGTGTGCACGCCAACGACCACGAAGCCGTCGTCCCGGTACTTGTCGTACCAGCCCTTGATGTGCGGCAGCGTCCGGATGCAGTTGATGCAGGAATACGTCCAGAAATCCACCAGCACGACCTTTCCCCGAAGGCCGGCGGGCGAAAGGGGAGGAGAGTTGATCCACGAGACGATCTTGACGAACGGCGGCATCGTCCCGAGAACCGGAAGGGTGACGCCGCCCGGATTCGTCGCGGCGGTCGCGGGCCGGGGGGCGCCGGGCGCCTCCCCCAACTCCGGACGGATCTGCGCCAGACGCTTCTCGATGGCCTCGGAGGAGAAGAGGCCGGACGGAAGGTGCGTGAGCAGCAGCGTGTCCACGTTGAAGAAAAGGGCGATGACCGTGGCGATCGTAACCGCCCCGAGCACCCGGTGGGCGACCTCGTCCCACTTCCCGAGGGAGAGGATCTTCCGGTAGAGCCGCCTTCCCCCGTAGCCGATGAGGAGCATGGGAACGGCCGCGCCAAGCGAATAGGCCGTCAGCAGCAGGATCGACTTTCCGAATTTCCCCTGCACCGCGGCGAAGGTGATGATGATCCCCAGGATCGGCCCCGCGCACGGAGCCCAGAGCAGGCCGAGCGACACGCCGAGAAGCAGCGCGCCGCCCCTTCCCTGTTGCGACGGTGGCCGATCGGCGCCGGGGATCTTCTGCGCAAGGGCACCGATTCTGGCGCCGAGCCGGTCCCACAGCCGGGGCCAGAGGAGCGAAACGCCGAAGAACAGGAGGATCAGGAGCGCCACGTTCCGCAGTGCGCCGTTGCTCAAACCCAGCAGAGTGCCGAATGTCGAGAATACCGCCCCGAAGACCGTGAAACTGACGGCCAGCCCGAGAACGATCCAGAACGGCCGGTGGCGCAGGCCGCCGGACGCGGTCGCGCTGAGCAGGACCGGGAGGATCGGCAGGATGCACGGACTGAGCACCGTCAGCACGCCCGCCGCAACCGCCAGGATTTCCAATGGTATGTTCAACCCGTCCTCCGGCCGGCCCCGGACGCCGGCGCCAAGCGGAACACCGCGTATTTTCGTGAGATTCCGTTTTTCGAACCCCCGATTCGGGGGGCGCGTTTGCATTCCGCGACTCACCGTCCGAAGGATCTCCTTGACAGGGGAAGGGGAGTATTCGAATGTAGGAATCGGAGACCATCACCGGCCGTCACGGGAGTTGTCACTGAACCGACGCCAGGAAGTCTTGAGCCTTTCGGAGGGGCGCCGTGACCTTGCGGGGAACCCGCGCATTCCCTTCTTGCCCCGTTTCGGTCGCCTCCGGTGCGCCCGCCGCGTTCCGTCCTTCCCGCCTCGCATATTCCCCCGGTAGCCGGTTTTCCTTCCTGCGGCCGGTTTTTCGCGGTTCCGTCCGTGCGGTTTCCCTCCGGCGGTCGCTCCGGTGGGAAGTTCCCGTGCATTTCTCCATTCCGAATCGGCGTGCGAAGGGGGGTGGTGGCGGCGTGTCCCGTCCCGTCCGGAAAAGGATCGTAAGGGGAGCGGCCGGGTACGCCCGCGGCGCGCAAGCGGCAGCGGGCGTCGGCGCAACGCGGATTCCGGCGCGTCGCAACGGCGGCGGCGGGTTTCCGGCGGGTTCAACCTGTTTTATTCGAAAGAACAGGAGGAATCCGATGAACGACATCCTCATTGGGCGCGTCGCGGACGTCATCGGTTCCGAATCGATTTGCCTGGACGTTCAGATCGTCAGCGGTCACGCGGGCGTGTACGGTTCCAGGGAGCAGGTGCGGTTGAACAGGGGAGCGCGCTCGTCGCAACTGGGAGCCATGAACTGCGTGTCCACGGTCGAGACGCTGGTCCACGGAAACAGCGTCGCGTGTCTGGTTTACGGCCGCGATATGCACGGCGACCTCGAAGCCGACGTGTACCTGCTGGACGAATACGGACGGATCGGATCTTGAAGCGGGCGCCCCGCTCCCCGGGCGCCCATTTCTTGGACAAGACCCCACGATCCCCCAAGGGGGAGCGGGCCCCAGCCACCCGGTTCGAAACGCAAA
>CAYWOT010000237.1:0-3999 GCA_964459975.1 uncultured bacterium | reverse complement strand
GCACCTGGTTCGGGACCAGGGGGTCGCTGGTTCAAATCCAGTCATCCCGACCATGCACGTTTGGAGGGGCTGCGGCACGAGGCGCCGCAGCCCCGTTTTCTTTCCCGCCGCGGAATGGGGTCCCCCGCGGTCCGGCTTGCTGTAGAATCGGATCGGGAGGAGACCAGCGTGGACCAGGTTCCCATGGAAGCGCGGCTGCACATGGACATGCTGCAGCAGCCCGATCCGATCACCTGCGGGCCGACCGCCCTGCACGCGGTATATCGGTTCCACGGGGACGAGGTTCCGCTGGAGCGGGTGGTTTCCGAGATCCCGATGCTCGAAGGGGGCGGGACGCTGGCCCCCGTGCTCGCCTGCCACGCCCTGCGGAGGGGGTACGGCGCCACCATCTACACGTACGACCTGAAGCTGTTCGACCCCACCTGGTTCACGCTCGAACCGGCGGTCCTGCGCGAACGGCTCGACGCCCAGATGCGGGTCAAGAGCTCCCGAAAGCTGCACGCGGCTTCCCGCGCGTATCTCGAATTCCTGCGGCTCGGCGGGGAGCTGCGGTACGCGGACCTCACCGGGCGGCTCATCCGCAAGTACCTGCTCCGGTCCCAGCCGATCATCACGGGGTTGAGCGCCACATACCTGTACGGCGCCCCTCGCGAATACGGCCCGCAGTCCGACTACGACGACGTGCGGGGGGAGTCCGCCGGACATTTCGTGGTTCTGTGCGGCTACCACCGGGAGAATCGGACCGTCCTCGTGGCGGACCCGCTGGACGCGGGGCCGGGTGCGAAAGGCCGGCATTACGAGGTCGGCATCGACCGGGTCATCTGCGCGATTCTCCTGGGGGTCCTCACCTACGACGGCAACCTGCTCATCCTTGCGCCCCGGAAAGACCGACGAGGAACCGGCCGTGTCCACGCTCCTGGTCGTTGACGACCTCGACGACTGGCCCCTGAGCATTCCCGGAGTGGCGCTTGCGTCGGCGAAGGCGTACCTGACCGATCCGCGTTTTCTCGAGCGCCGCGGGACGAAGGTCTTCAACCTGTGCCGGTCCTTCCGCTACCAGAGCCTGGGCTACTACGTCTCGCTGCTGGCCGCGGCGCGAGGACACAAGCCGCTTCCGAGCATCTCCACGATCCAGGACCTGAAGTCCCAGACCGTCATCCGGACCGTCTCCTACGAGCTCGACGCGGTCCTGCAGAAGTCCTTCGCTCCTCTCCAGGCGCGGGAGTTCGTCGTCAGCATCTATTTCGGACGGAATCTCGCCAGGCGGTACGATCTCTTGAGCCGGCAGCTGTTCAAGCTCTTCCCCGCGCCGTTCCTGCGGGCGAACTTCGCGCGAAACGAACGATCCGGGAAATGGTACCTGCAGGGGATAAACCCCCTTGCGGCCGGCGACATTCCCGTGGAACACCGGCCGTTCGTCGTCCAGGAGGCCCAGGAGTATTTCCGGGGCGCCCGCCGGATCGGAGGGAGGAAGGCCCCCGCGCGGTACGACCTCGCCATCCTCGCGTCGCCGCAGGAGGAAGAGCCCCCTTCCGACGAGAAGGCCATGCGCCGGTTCGAACGGGCGGCCGAGAAGGTGGGCCTTCGCCCCGAGCGTGTCGAGAAGGACGATTTCACCCGCCTCGGCGAGTTCGACGCCCTCTTTGTGCGCGAGACCACCGGCGTCAACCACCACACCTATCGGTTCGCCCGCAAGGCGGCCGCGGAAGGGATGGTGGTCGTGGACGACCCCGAGTCGATCCTCAAATGCACGAACAAGGTCTTCGTGGCCGAGCTCCTGGACCGCAACCGGATCCCCGCGCCCCGCACCCTCATCGTACACCGGGGAAACCGGGATGCCGTTTCCCGCGAGCTGGGACTGCCGTGCATCCTCAAGCAGCCGGACTCCTCCTTCTCCCGCGGCGTCGTCAAGGTGGACCGCGAGGAGGACCTACAGGAGACGCTGGGCACTCTCCTGGAACGGTCGGGCCTGGTCATCGCCCAGGAGTTCCTCCAGACGCCGTTCGACTGGAGGGTGGGCGTCTTCGACCGCCATCCCCTGTACGCGTGCCGCTACTACATGGCGAGGCGGCACTGGCAGATCCTGAGGCGCGACGGGACCGGCATCAAGCAGGATGAGGGAAAGGCGGAGACGCTCCCGGTCGAGCATCTGCCGGAGCCGGTCCTGCGCGCCGCCCTGCGGGCGGCGAACCTGATCGGCGATGGACTGTACGGCGTGGACCTCAAGCAGGTCGGGAAGCAGGTGTTCGTCATCGAGGTGAACGACAACCCGAACATCGATTCCGGCATCGAGGACCGCGTGCTCGGGGACGAGCTCTACCTGCGGATCATGCGGGTGTTCCTGCGCCGCATCGAGCAGCGCAAATCGCCGGTTTACCCATGAGCCCCGCCGGGGGATCCCTGCCCCTGCTCGAGGGCATCGGGCTGGAGCTGGAATACATGATCGTCGACTGGGGGACGCTCTCGGTCCTTCCGGTGGCGGACGAGCTGCTGCGGGCCGCCGCCGGCGCGGTGACCGACGAGGTCGAGCAGGGCCCCCTGTGCTGGTCCAACGAGATGACCCTGCACCTGGTCGAGCTCAAGACCAACGGGCCGGTCGCCGGCTTTTCGGGGCTCGCCGGGGTCTTCTCCGCGGATATCGGCCGGATCAACGCGCTCCTGCGCCCCCTGGGGGGAACGCTTATGCCCTCCGGCATGCACCCGTTCATGGATCCGGCGCGGGAGGCGGTATTCTGGCCCCACCGGAACCGGGAGATCTACGAGTCCTACCACCGGATCTTCGACTGCCGGCGGCACGGATGGGCGAACCTCCAGAGCGCCCACCTCAATCTTTCCTTTCGCGGAGACGAGGAGTTCGCACGCCTGCACGCGGCGGTCCGTCTCCTGCTTCCGATCCTTCCGGCGCTCGCCGCCGGTTCTCCGGTCATGGAGGGTCGGCCGACCGGACTGCTCGACACGCGGCTGGAAGTCTACCGGACGAATCAGGAGCGGATTCCCTCGATCACCGGCCGGGTGATCCCGGAAGCGGTCCGCTCCCGGCGGCAGTACCGGGAACGGATTCTCTCGCGGATCTACCGGGACATCGCGCCCCACGACCCGGCGAGAATCCTCCGCCGGGAGTGGGTCAATTCCCGGGGCGCCATTCCGCGGTTCGACCGGGAGACGATCGAGCTTCGGATCCTGGACGTCCAGGAGTGCCCCCGAGCCGACCTCGCGATCGCCTCGGCGATCGTCGCCGCCCTGCGGTCCCTCGTCTCGGGATGCCTGGGGCCGCCAGACGCCGCGAACGAATGGGAGATCGACCGGCTCGAGACGATCTTCCTCGCCACCGTGCGCGACGGGGAGAGCGCCGTCCTCCGGGACCGCCGCTACCTTCGGGCGTTCGGCCTGGGCGGCGCGGACTGCACCGCGGGGGAGCTGTGGCGCCATTTCGTCCGTACATTGCCGGCGGGCGACGACGGCGCCTCGGAGGTCCTCGCGGTGATCCTCGAGCACGGGACCCTGGCCCGGAGGATCCTCGCTCGCCTGGGGCGGCGCCCCTCTCGGGCCCGGATCCGCCGGATCTACCGGGAGTTGTGCGACTGCCTCGCGAAAGGGCGGCTGTTTCTTCCCTAAAAGAAAGAGGCGCGGCCGTTGAAGGGGCGCCCGAGGCCGCCGCGGACGCCCCCGGGCGGACACTCATCGTTTTCCCGAGGCGATGATCTTGAGGACGATCAGCACGAGGGGAGTGGCGTGGAAGAGGAGATCGAAGATGTCGATCGGCCTCCTCAAGGTCCCCTTCGCGAGCATCCGGAGTTTTTCCACGAGATGGGGCTCCGGCCGGAAGGGCGCAAGCGCCAGGAATACCGCCACGATGATCAGGACGGTCCAGTCGAGCCGGTTCAGAAAGTCCCACATCGTCTAGCCCCCATTTCTCACCAGGCTTCTGCTGCTGCGGCAGCCGTCGGCTCCGGCATCCGCGCCTCCCGCCGACGTTAGGCCATCCATGGCCATCATCCG
>CAYWOT010000236.1:0-4039 GCA_964459975.1 uncultured bacterium | reverse complement strand
GAGGCCCTGCGGCGCAAGCCGATCTCGCCGCAGGTGAGGATGATGGCGCAGCAGGTGGGGCTGGCCGTGATTCTGATGCTGACCGCGCTCGTCTTCTACAACGACATCGCGCGCCTGATCGCCGGATAGCGGATCGTGATCCTGGCGATCGAGTCGGCGTCGCCGCACGGCAGCGTCGCCCTCGTGGCCGGGGACCGGGTGCGGGGAGAGATCGTGCTTCCGACGGGCCGGCAGGCGTCGGAGACCTTCCTGTCCGCCGTCGACCGCCTCCTCCGGGAGGCGGGCGGGGAGGCGGCCGCGGTCACGCACGTCGCCGTTTCGGCGGGTCCCGGATCGTTCACGGGGCTGCGCGTCGGAATGGCGGCGGCCAAGGGATTCTGCTTCGGGTGGGGCCTCCCCGTCGTTCCCGTTCCGACGCTCCACGCGCTCGCGTCCCGGTTCGGGGCGGGGGGGGCGCTCGTGTGTCCCGTGCAGGACGCCCGGAAGAAGGAGGTCTACGCGGGCGTGTTCCGCCGGGAAGGCGGGGAGTGCCGACGGGTGCGCCCCGACGCCGCGGTGCCGCCGGACGTCCTTCCGGAATGGTTTCCGGAAGGGGACGTCCTGTTCTGCGGAGACGGAACGGTTCCGTACGGCGGGATGCTCAGGGAGCGGCTCGGGGGCCGCGCGTTGTTCCCGCCGCCCGGCGAGGAGCTGCCGCGGGCCTCGGCGGTCGGTCTTCTGGCGGCGCGCATGATCCGGGCGGGACGCGTGGACGACGCGAGGACCGTCGTTCCCGCCTATCTGCGTCTCTCCGAGGCCGAGATGCGCCGCGGCCGGTGACCCGGCCGGCCGAAATTGACAATTCCCCTTCCTTTGCTACACTTAGCTATTATCTTCGCTTCGGAGGTGCCGATGGGAGAGCGGACGCAGGAAGAGAAGCTTGCCGCGCTTGCCGAACAGGATCCGGAGTTGAAGTCCCTCGTGCAGGAACACCGATCTCTGGACGAGAAGCTCAAGGAGTTCGACCGAAAGGTGTACCTCTCCCCGGACGAGGAGATGGAGCGCAAGAAGCTGCAGAAGCTCAAGCTGGCGAAGAAGGACAGGATCGCACAGAGGCTTTCCGGACAATAAGAATCGGAGCGAACGAACCTGCACGGTCGCAGGCGGGCTTAAGGGCGCCCGTGCGCGGCGTGGCCGGACGGAGGTTCGACGGACGGTTCCCTTGTTTCCTGCGGGAGGGAGCGTCCCGATCTCGGGGGATCGTCCGCTTTAAGGACGCGTGAAAGGAAGCGGAATGCGAAGCGATCGTACCAAGAAAGGATTGGAGCGTGTGCCGCACCGGGCGCTGTACTGCGCCGCCGGCGTTCCGCCGGAGGCGTTGGGAAAGCCCTTTATCGGCGTGGCGACTTCGTTCACCGACCTCGTTCCGGGCCACGTGGGCATGCGGGCGTTGGAGCGGGTGGTGGAGAACGGCGTGCATGCGGGGGGCGGATACCCGTTCCTGTTCGGCGTGCCCGCCGTCTGCGACGGAATCGCGATGGGGCACCGCGGAATGCATTACTCCCTTCCACTGCGGGAGTTGATCGCCGACGCGATCGAGTCCGTCGCCGAGGCCCACGCGCTCGACGGACTGGTCCTGCTGACCAACTGTGACAAGATTACCCCCGGGATGCTGATGGCCGCCGCGCGGCTCGACATCCCCTCCATCGTGCTGACGGCGGGGCCGATGCAGTCCGGCCGCATCGGGGACCGGCGGCTGTCGCTCGTCGCCGACACGTTCGAGGCGGTCGGGCGGTACCAGCGCGGGGAGATCGACGAGGCGACGCTCAAGCGCGTCGAGGTCGAGGCGTGCCCGGGGGAGGGCGCCTGCCAGGGGCTCTACACGGCGAACACGATGGCGTGCCTTACCGAGACGCTGGGCATGTCCCTCCCCGGCTGCGCCACCGCCCTCGCCGGCCTGTCGAAGAAGCGCCACATCGGGTACGCGACCGGCCGCCGCGTGGTGGACCTGGTGCGGGGAAAGGTCACCCCTCGGCGGATCATGACGCGCGCCGCGTTCGAAAACGCCATCCGGGTCGATGTCGCGTTGGGCGGGTCGTCCAATTCCGTGCTCCACCTGCTGGCGATCGCCCATGCGGCGGGGGTCTCCCTTCCCTTGTCCGACTTCGACCGGCTTTCGCGCGAGACGCCGCAGCTCACGACGGTGACCCCGGCGGGACCGCACATGATGGAGGACGTGGAATACGCCGGCGGGATCCCGGCGATCCTGAACCGGCTCCTCCCGAAGATCCGGAAGAACCCGACCGTCTCGGGCCGGGACATCACGGCGATCGCCCGGCGGGGCCGCGCCATAAACGATGCCGTCATCCGGAAGGCGTCCGCCCCCGTGCGTCCCGAGGGAGGGATCGCGATCCTCACGGGGAACCTCGCGCCGGGAGGCGCCGTCGTCAAGCAGTCGGGGGTCGATCCGTCGATGTTCGTCTTTCGGGGGAAGGCTCGGGTCTTCGACTCCGAGGACGCCGCCATGGCGGCGATCATGGCGGGAAAGATCCGCCCGGGCATGGTCGTGGTCATCCGGTACGAGGGGCCCAAGGGCGGCCCCGGGATGCGCGAGATGCTCTCTCCCACCTCGGCGATCATGGGAATGGGGCTGGGAACGCAGGTGGCCCTGATCACCGACGGCCGCTTTTCCGGGGGGACGCACGGTCCCTGCATCGGCCACGTCTCGCCCGAGGCGACGGAGGGAGGGCCGATCGCGCTGGTGCGCGACGGGGACGAAATCGTCCTCGACATCCCGAAGAGGAAACTTACGCTTTCCGTGCCGGCGTCGGAGCTGGCACGGAGGAAAAAGGGCTGGAAGGCGCCGCTGCCGAAGGTCCGGACGGGATATCTCGCCCGGTACGCCAAGCTGGTCGGCTCGGCGGGGACCGGCGCCGTGGTGGGCTAGGAGGCGAAAGCGAACGCGATGACCGGAGCGGAGATCTTCGTCAAGGCGTTGTCGGACATGGGGGTGGACGTCGTCTTCGGCTACCCCGGAGGGGCGGTGCTCAACATCTACGACGCCCTCTTCGAGAACACGAAGGTGCGGCACGTGCTCGTCCGCCACGAGCAGGGAGGGGTGCACGCGGCCGACGGCTACGCGCGCGCGTCGGGAAAGACCGGCGTGTGCATCGTGACCTCGGGCCCGGGCGCGACCAATACCGTGACGGGCATCGCGACGGCCTACATGGACTCGACACCGATCGTGGTCTTCTCCGGGCAGGTCCCCACGCTCATGATCGGGAACGACGCGTTCCAGGAGGCCGACATCGTCGGGATCACCCGTCCGTGCACGAAGCACAACTACCTGATCAAGCGCCCCGAGGACATGACGCGCATCATTCGGGAGGCGTTTTTCATCGCCTCCACCGGCCGTCCCGGGCCCGTCCTGGTCGACATCCCGAAGGACGTGCTGGTCGGCTCCGCGGACTACCAGCTCCCCAAGGACGTGACGCTGCGCGGGTACCGTCCGACCTACCACGGGCACCAGAAGCAGGTCGAGAACGCGGTGCGCGCGCTCCTCGAAAAGGAGCGCCCCGTGATCTACGCGGGAGGGGGAGTCGTGCTCGGCGGCGCGTCGTCCGCCCTGGGGGAATTCGCCCGCCTGCTCGGCATCCCCGTCACGACGACCCTCATGGGGCTGGGCTGCTTCCCGGGGACGGACCCGCTGTCCTTGGGGATGCTCGGGATGCACGGCACCTTTCGGGCGAACATGGCGATCTCGAACAGCGACGTGATCCTGGGGATGGGCGCGCGGTTCGACGACCGCGTCACCGGAAAGATCGACGAGTTCGCCCCCGGGGCGAAGATCATCCACGTCGACATCGACCCCACGTCGATCCAGAAGAACATCCCCGTGCACATCCCGATCGTGGGGGACGTCAAGGACGTGCTGAAGAGGATGATCCAGCTCGTCAAGGGAACCAAGGAGGCGGCCCGGTACCGGAAGAAGATCGCGCCGTGGCGGAAGCAGGTCGAGGCGTGGTGGGTGGACGAGGATTTCGAGCCGGGCCGCACGGCG
>CAYWOT010000235.1:0-4045 GCA_964459975.1 uncultured bacterium | reverse complement strand
AGACGCGGGCGGGCCCGCTGCGCGTCCGGTCACTTCCGCAACGCCGGTGCCGCGCGCGGCCGCCGCCGTCTTCGGGAAGGAGACGACCACGGCGTTATCCCTCCCTTCGACCGCGTACGCCGCTCCCGGCGCGAAGGCCACGGCTACCCGGACGCCGCTCTTGGACATCGAAGGCCGAACGGTCTTCACGGGGATCTCGAACTTCCTCGCGTCCATCGCCCGCAACAGTCCCTTGTCCGCCGACGCGCCGGGAAACAGAAGCGTCACGCTGTCCTTCCCCTTGACGACCTTGTGCGGAAGGTCCGGCGATGTCGTGACGACCACGTTCGACATGTCGGGAAGATCCTCGAGGTCGACGCCCAGGACGGCCTTGCCGTGCGCGGCGCCCGCGGAGGCGCCGGGACGGGCAAGACTCGTGACCTTGCCTGCCTGGCCGCCGCCGACCGACAGCACGAGTCGCTGTCCCTCGGTGGTGACCAGGAACGGCAGCGGAACGTCTTCCGGCGTCCTCACGACCATTCGGAGCTTGTCTCCCTGCTGCGACAGCTTCACCGACTTCACCTGCGGGGTCCCCACCGGCACGTCCGACGCCGCCGAGCCCTGCGCGACCCCCCACAGGTCGACGACGATCCGGAACGGGTCGTTGAGCTTGAACGAGTTGTAGTTCTCGATCTTGCCCGACACCGTCGCCTCGATGTTCGTATAGTAGGGCGTCTTCGAAACGACGACGTTCTCGACCTTCACCCCGGGAGCGGCCTGCTGCGCCTCTCCGGCGGGTCGGCCGACCGCCGGCAGCCCCAGCAGAATGCCCAGCGCGACTGCGGCAAGCCAGACCTGGCGGCGCTTCGGGTGTCGGCCCTTCGGCCGTAGCCGGTTCCTCATCATTGTTCTCCTCCAGTGTGGAGCTTCAAGGAACTGACGCGTGCGACCTTCGCTCCCGTGTAGTCCCGGAACTGCTCACGGACCACGATTTCGTTTTCCGTGATCCGGGAGACCACTCCGCCGTTCCGGCCGATCTTCGTCCCGACCGTGACCGTATACCCTTTCCCGGCGCCGTCCTCCACGAGGGCGCGGGCCGTGTGCGGCCCCCAGATCACGCCGACGAACCGCAGCTCCCCGAGTTCGTACCGCTGCAGCGGCGGAAGCGTTTCGAGACTCGGGAGGACCTTCTTCGCCTTTGCGACTTTGATGAACGGAACGAACGGATCCCGTTTCCCCGTCGGGTCGTACGACGCGGTCGTTCGCTGCACGCCCGGAGCGGGCGCGGAGCGCTGCACCGCCGCCTTGACCGCCCCCTTCGGCACCGCCTTTTTCACCACCGGCGTGCGCGCGGGCTCCTTGCTCCCGCAGCCGCCGCCCGCAAAGGCCATCAGAAGGACCGCCGAGAGACCGAGGTGGATGAAGCGCGAAGGGCGAACGATCATTTGCCGCCTCCCTTCCCGGCCGGAGTCCCCTTGGCCTGCTCCAGGAAGCGGAACGTCGTGGCGGTGCAGCTGACGTTGACGAGCATTCGTCCGTCCGCCGTGGCCTTCGGCTTGCTGACCACGATGTCGGAAAGGTTCACGATCCGTGGAAGGTGGCTGACCTTGTCCGAAAAACGGATGAACCCGTCGTACCCGCCGTCGACCGATATCGAGACGGGGATCTCCGCGTAGAATCCCTTGTTCACTTCGTGGCGCGGCGCGAACTTCAGGAAGTCCAGTCCCGACTCCTTGCCGAGGTCGGACACGTTCTTGAGGAGACTGGGAATCTCCGCCGAGTTGGGGAGCTGGTCGAGAAGCATGCCCAGCTGTTCCTCAAGACGCCGGACCTCCGCCTGAAAGGACGGCAGGTTCTTCGCGATCACCTCCTGCTCCTTGATCTTGCTCTGAAACTCCGCCAGCCGGTTCTCCAGCGTGGCGACCTGCTGGGAGGCGTCCCGGTAGTACAGATAGTAGTACCCGACTCCCAGCACGAGGCAGATGAGGACGCTGAGCAGGATCTTCTGCTTCGAGGGAACCCTCGACAGATCCCCAACCGTGAGAGCCATGCCGTTTCCTTTCTCCTAAGCTCCCGGTTCCGTCAGTCCGGCACCGCGTGGAACGTCAGGTTGAACTTCACGAGCTTCAGGTTCGAGATCGTCGTCTGGTCCGCCGATCCGAGCGCCACGTCCCGGAATCTCCCGCTCCGCCCGAGGGCGGTCATGAAATTCGCGATCGTGTTGTTGTTGAGCGCGACCCCGCTCAGGGCCACTTGGTCTCCTTTGATGGAGAGACGGTTGATCCAGCACTTCTCGGGGATGGACGCGGACAGTGCCGCGAAAACGCCCACCGGCCCCTTGCGCCCGCGCTGCAGGGCGGAGATCACGTCGACCTTCTTCTGCAGCTCCGCCTTCCGCGCCTTGAACCTCTCCACCTCGCCGATCTGCTTCTTGAGACGGGCGACCTCGGCGTTGGCCTTGGCGATTTCCGTGTGCAGATGCGCGATCCTCCCGGTCATCGAATGGTGGAAGACCAACAAGCCCGCGAGCACCAGGATCGGGAGCAGGACGTAAAGGACGTCGACATTGAACTCCTTCTTCTTCTTCCGCTTGCCCCGGATCAGGTTTATCCGGATCATTTCCGGTCCTCCTGGTTCCGCAGCGCGAGTCCCACCGCGACCGTGGCCGCCGTGTTGAATCCGGAGGCGACCCCCGGGTCCATCGCGCCCTCGTCGATCACGAGCCCTTCGAACGGGTCGAAGAGCTCGACGTCCACCCCGATCTTCTCGGCCAGCATTTCCTTGAGGAAGGCGGATTTGGCGGCCCCGCCCGTAAGGTAGACCTTCGTCACGAGGCGGTCGGGATAGGTCGCCGAGAAGAAATTGTACGACCGCTGCGCCTCGGTGGAGAGGATGTTCGACACCGTCCTCATGATTTCGGTCATCTTTTCCGCCCGGTCCCCGGCCTGCTTCGCACCGACCTTCAGCTCCTCGGCGGTCTCGAAGCTCACCGCGAGCTGCTTCTGGATCTCGGACGTATACATGCCGCCGCCCATCGGCACGTCCCTCGTGAACAGCGGCACGCCCGCGTGGAGGATGTTGATGTTCATGAACGACGCGCCGATGTTGACGACCATCGGAACCTGCTCGTCGGACACCGGGTGGCACAGCTCGAACGCGTTGCCCGCCGCGACCGAATCGATGTCGACGATCGTGGGCGTGAGCCCCGCGTCCTTGACGACGGACAGGTAGTCGTGGACCAGGTCGGACTTCACGGCCACGAGGAGGACGTCCATCTTCGACGGGTCGTCCTTGAGCGGCCCGATCACCTGGAAGTCGATCTTGACGTCCTTGATGTCGAAGGGGATGTATTGCTCCACCTCCCACTGGATCGACTCCTCGAGTTCCTCGGGCGTCGTCGTGGGAAGGACCACCTTCTTGATGATCACGGAATGGCCGGAAAGGGAGGTCGCCACCTCCTTCTCCTTGACCTTCAGCTCGCGCAGCGCGGTCTTGATCCCCTCGATCACGGCGACGTGGTCCATGATCGCCCCGTCGACGATCGCGTCCGGCGGAAGAGGGAAGACCCCGAACCTCCGCACGCGGTATTCGACGCCCACCGGCTTCACATGGGCGAGCTTGACGGAGCTCGACCCGATGTCCAACCCGATCAGTTCCTTCGCTCCGAACAGCGCCATGGCCGCACCCGCCCCGTCAGTCTTTCTCGCTGAAGACCTTGTCCCGGTCCGAAAGCTGCAATCCGAGGGAGAGAATGATCTTCCGTTTGGTGTCCATCCGGCACGTCATCCCCTTCTCCACCCGGTCGATCGTCAGCACGGACAATCCCGCGCGCCGCGCCAGTTCCGCCTTGCTCATGAGGAGCCCTTCCCGGATCTTTCGGACGTTGTTCGGCTCGACTTTACCCTTGATTTTCCCTGCCGACATTTCCACCTTTCCCACGCTTTCCCCCGATATCCTCCGATCCTGCGGTGACCCGGTGGCCCGCCGAACGCATCGCCACTACCCCGAATAGTACATGGACCGAAATTAATGTCAAGCGATTTTTAACTGAATATTAAATTAGCAT
>CAYWOT010000234.1:518-4081 GCA_964459975.1 uncultured bacterium | reverse complement strand
GCAGGATGTTGGGGGAAACCTTTCGAACGGTGACCCCCTGCTCCTGGGCGCCCCCGGGAAGCTGGGCAAGGGACCCGTTGACGAGGTTCTGGACGAGGGTCAGGGCGGCGTTGAGGTCGGTTCCGAGGGCGAACGTGATCGTGAGGGAATAGGAGCCGTCGCTGGCGCTCGTCGACGACATGTAGATTGCGCCCTCGACGCCGTTGACCGCCTGTTCGATGGGTACGGCGATCGTCGACGCGACGACTTCGGCGCTCGCACCCGGATAACGCGCCGAGACCTGGATCGTCGGCGGCACGATTTCCGGATACTGCGCCACCGGCAGCCGCATGAGGAATACCACGCCGATGATGACCGTCACGAGCGCGATGACGTTCGCCAGGATGGGGCGCTCGATGAAGAATCGGGAGATCACGCCTCCCCCCGGCGGCCGCCTGTCGGACCGGGAGCGCTCTTGCCAGGCCGAACGCGTTTCTCCACGGGGTTGACCCTGCGGCCGGGGATGGCGCGGAGCAGGCCGTTCACGACGACCCGTTCCTTGCCGGTCAGTCCTTCGGTGATCACCCGGAAGCCGTCGACCAGACGGCCGGTCTTCACGTTCCGGCGTTCGACGACGTTATTGTCATTGACGACCAGCACGTATCGGCCCTGCTGGTCGGTGCCCAGCGCAGTGTCGACCACGAGCAGGGCAGCCGTCGTCTCCAAGGGAACGCGCACGCGCGCGTACAGGCCCGGCAGGATCTCTCCGGAAGAATTCGGAAAGACGCCGCGCAACAGGAGGGTGCCCGTAGTGGCGGCGATGCTCGTGGCGGAAAAATCGAGATGGCCACGGTGCGGGTAGCCGTCCTCGTCGACCGTCCCGGCGAATGCCGGCCACTCGCGGAGGCTCGCTTCTCCCGGGACTCCGTGCAGGCTCCTCATCAGGCGCGCCGATTCGACGTCGCTGATCGTGAAGTAGACGTAGATGGGATCGATAAGGCTCAGTTGCGCCAGGACCGTGTTCGCCCCCGAGCCTACGAGGTTTCCGGGGTCCACGAGCCGGCGGTCGATCCGGCCGTCGAACGGAGCGGTGACCTTCGTGTAGGCGAGGTTCAGGGCCGCCGCGTCCCGCTGGGCCTTGGCCACTTTCAGGTTGGCTTTCGCGGAATCCCGTTGATGGCGCCAGTTGTCGACGGTTTCCTGGGAGGCGGCCTTCTGCTTGAGGAGATTGGAATATCGCAGCCACTGGCTCTCCGCGTAGGCGAGCTGTGCCTGCTGGAGCAACACCTGTCCCTCGCTCTCGCGGAGCGCGTACCGGTAGTTCTTCTGTTCGATGAGGAAAAGAGGCTGGCCCGCCTTGACCATCTCCCCGTCGCGGAAGAGGACCTTCTCGAGGTATCCCGCGACCCGGGCTACCAGCTGGACCGTCCTGACGGCCTGCGTGTTGCCGGTCGCCTCCACGTAGTCCGTCACCGTGCGCTGCAGGGGCCGTGCGACGGTAACCTTGGGCGGCGAAGGGGCGGGCGGCGGCGCTTTTTCGCGACATCCCGCCGAAATCGAAAAGAAAGCCAGGAGTCCCGTCCCGACGGCCATGGCGGCCGTGCTCCATCGCTTCTGTCCCCGCATCCCGCCCGTCCTCCCATCTCGTTTCGACTCTTCGCGGCGGCGGCGAGCCAACCCCGGTCCGGTCACCAGTCGGGCAGGCGGACCGTGCCGTGGGGCACCTCGGATTCCGACGGATTGTATTCGGAAGGAGCAAGCAGTCTGCCCCAATCGGTCCGCTTCGCCATCTCCGCCTTCACTCCCGGCGGCACGAGGTCCTTCCCTTCCCGGAACTCCCATCCGCCCCCCAGCGCCCTGTAGACTCCGACGAGGCTCCCGGCGATGTTCCCGAGGGTGCCGGCCAGACTGTCCTGGACGCCGAGAAGGGACTGTTGCGCGACAAGGACGGTCGTGAAATCCACGGCGCCTTCGCGGTACTGCCGGACGGCGAGGTCCAGCGCTCTCCCGGCCGCGTCGACGCTCCCGGCGAGCGCCGCGGCCCGGTCCTGAGCGTTCAGGAAGGCCGTCAGGTTATCCTCGACCTCCTGCTGCGCCGTGAGAACCGCGCTTTGATAGGCAACGAGCAGTTGTTGGAACCGGGCATCCTCGACGCGGATGTTGTTGGTGATCTGGCCGTAGTTGAAGAGGCTCCACCGGAAGGCGGGTCCACCCTGGATGCTGCGGCTGCTCCATCGGAACATGTCGCTGAGACGGGAGCCCCCGACATCGCTCGAAACGAACCCGAAGCTCCCTGCAAGGGAGAAGGCCGGATAGAGTTCGCTCTTCGCCACCCCGATCCGGGCGCACTGCGCCTCCGCCGCAAGCTGCGCGCTCCGGATATCGGGGCGACGGCGCAGGAGATCGGCCGGAATCCCCACCACTACGGCGGGGGGGGCGGCCGGAATCTCCGACGAGCCGCCGAGGAGCGACTGCAGGTCCGCCGGGGGCAGCCCCAGGGCGACGCTCAACGCATTGCCGGTCTGCCGCAACTGGGCCGCGAGGGGCGGAATCGTCGCTTCGGTGGCATGGAGCGCCGCGGCGGCCTGATCGAAATCCAGTCGCGATACGGCACCGTACCGGTACCGGGCTTGGGCGATCGTAAGCGTCTCGCGCTGGGTCTCCACGTTCCGGCGGGCGATGGCAAGACGCTTTTCCAGGGTCCGGATTCCGATATAGAAATTCGCCACGTCGGCCGTGAGACTCACCATCGCGCCGTCGTAGTTCGCGATCGATGCGAGCCACGCCGCATTGCCGGCTTGCACGGCCCTTCGGAACTTTCCCCAGAAATCGAGTTCCCACGCGGCGTTCACCCCGGTCTGCGCTTGACGGTATGACGACGGGGCGCCGAAAGCGGCCCCCTCGCTCGTCCGGTTGTACTGAAGGGATCCGGAAGCCTGCTGAGTCTGTGGATACAACTCTCCGACGGCGACGCCGAGCTGGGCGCGCGCTTCGAGCACCCTCAGCCCGGCGATCCTCAGGGTCAGGTTTTCGCGGTACGCGGTGTCGATCAGCCGGTCGAGAACGGGGTCGCGAAAGATCCGCCACCACCGGGCATCGCTTGCGGCCCCGGTCGTGACACGCCGGTCGGAAGCCTCGAGCCATGTCGGGGAGACACGGGCCTCGGGTTTCCGAAACTCCGGGCCGACGGCGCATCCGGCCGATGCAAGGAGGACCAGCGCCGCGATGCACCCGAATCCCGGCTGCCTGCGCATACGCACCCCATGTCGAATGCCGGGTTGGTGGGCTTCCTCCGACGGAGAACCATTCGATTGCCGGTCGGAAGCAGGAGTTTCATCCGTTTTCCCGGAGATCTGCGGCGGACGAGCAACGGTCCCGCGGCGAAGTTCCGTTTCCGACCTTCGCTCCGCGCGAAATGCAAAGCAGCCGCCGTCCCTCGCGAGGAAGACGGTCGTTCGGTGGGAGGGAGAACAACAGGTGTCGGTCCCAGCGGGGTTCCCCTCCGGACCTTCGTCGTCGTGGCTCCGGTCCTTCGGGCCGGCTCGTCTCGCTTCCGCCGCCGTCCTTGGCGGCTCGTCCTCGCT
>CAYWOT010000234.1:0-508 GCA_964459975.1 uncultured bacterium | reverse complement strand
CTGCGCATCCATGCTCCCACGGCACTTGCCCATCCATGGGCGTCGTCGGCGCTCGTCTCGCTTCGAACCCCGCCTTGGATAGATGTGAAGCCGCCCTCGTTGGAACAGGAGACGGAGAATCGGTGAGGTGAGCAACAGATGGCGGTCCCAGCGGGGTTCGAACCCGCGTTTTCGCCGTGAGAGGGCGGTGTCCTAGGCCACTAGACGATGGGACCGGTTGCCTTGAAGGAGCCAGCGCTTTTCTCGCAGGCGACAGTGTACAGGAAGGGCTGCTTCGGCCGCAAGAGAAAGGTATCCGGAGAGTGACGCCAATTCCCTTTATTCTCGATTGGACCCGGCTTCCGGCACGCGATAGACTCGGGGGGATCCCGCCCGACGGAGCGAAGAAACCGTACAGGTGAAGATCGAAGGGACTGCGCCGCTCCTCATGAAACGATTCAACGTTGTGGCCCCGGCGGAGAAACAGAGCGAGCGACCCAGTATCTCGCGTTGGGCGGACCGCCCCGGC
>CAYWOT010000233.1:0-4090 GCA_964459975.1 uncultured bacterium | reverse complement strand
TGAAACGGGGTTGGGCCATCCTGTCTGCGGCGCTCGTCTTCCTGGCGGTCGTTCGTACCCCCGCGCGAGGCTTCGACGAGCCGCTTTTGAATTTCGGCCTCACGAACGTCCTCGACGGAGCGGTGCCGGGGCCGGGAACGTACTTCTTCGAGTACATCCAGATCTACCAGTCGACCGAGTTCAAGGACCAGGACGGGAACGACATCGCGGGAAGCCCGCGGAACGGGTTCGTCCTGTCCATGAACCAGCTCGCCCACATTTCCGGGTTCACCGTCCTCGGCGGGAACGTCGGGATCGATTTCCTGCTTCCCGTCGGATCCCTCACTGCCGGCGGGACCCTGGGACCCGGAGGGCCGCCCGTCACCGCGAACCCCGGGCCGCTGGGCGACTTCATCGCCGGCCCGTTCATCCAGTGGTTCTCGACAAAGCTGCTGGGAAGGCCGTTCCTTCACCGGTTCGAGCTGGACGTGGCCGCCCCCACGGGGCACTACGACAGCAAGTACACGATCAATCCGGGCGCCAACCTCTGGACGATCGAGCCGTACTACGCGTTCACGTGGTTCCTGACGCCGCGCCTTTCCACCTCCTGGCGCCTGCTCTATGCGTTCAACACGACGAACGACGATCCGTGGGAGGTCCTCCAGGGCCTGGGGATCACCGAGGTCCAGCCGGGCCAGGTCTTCCATTGCAACTACTCCCTGGAATACGAAGTGGTCAAGAACCTGCGGGTGGCCGCCGCCGGCTACTACCTCAAGCAGACCACCGACACCCAGTTCAACGGCAGCGACGTGCCCGGCCGCCGCGAGCAGGTCTTCGCGATCGGTCCCGCGGTACACTGGATCACCAAGAGCGGCTTCGTGTTCGCGCTCAAGACGGCGTTCGAGTCCTCGGTCGAGAACCGGCCCCAGGGAAACCGCACGACGTTCCGGATGATCTACAAGTTCTGACTCTCGGGAAGCCGGCGCTTCTTCCGGCGCGCGGACCGGGAGGCGGGGGGAAAAAAGGGGGGCGCCTGCGCGCCCCCTTTTCCTTTCCGTCCCTTCGAAAGAAGCAGCCGCGAACTCCCGGCTGCGCCGCAGTGTTCAGATCTGCAAGAGCCGGTTGCCGTCGGGAACAAGGCCCCGGCCGACCGGGGGATGTCCCGGAGGCAGGACCGGCGCGCTCCACCGGTGAAACGGAACCGCCTCCCGCGAACCCGCGTCCGGGAGCGAGCCGCCGGCGCCGCATTCCCCGACTGTCGCGACGATCCGCTTCCCCTGCCGGACCACGCAGACCGGGGTGCCGTGAATGAAAATCTGGCTCGACGACGACGCCTCGCCGAGCGGAAGATCCATCACCAGACCGAAAAGGGCGACCAGAGCCAGCAGCCCCGCCGCCGCAATGGCAAGTTTCGTCTTCACCGAAAGGCCCCCTCCGTTTCTCCATTCGATGCGGGCGCCGCCGACGCGGATTCCCTCCGGCGCCGTTACCGCCGGCAATCCGCTTCAGTAGCCGGTCGCGATGTCCGTGGCCGCTCCCGCGGTGAATTTCGCTGCGAAGGTCTCGTTCCAGCGCGGATCGATCGTCGCCGCCGCGCCGCCGATCTTCATCCCGGCCGGCGCCGGAGCGCCCGCCGGAAGAAGCACGAGGGGTTGTTTCAAGGTGAGGGAGTTATCGGCCGGCGAGTCGTCGTCCCACACGAACGCATCCGCCTTGATCCGGTACTTTCCCGGCCGCATTCCCTTCGTGTCCCATGTGAACGTTCTGAGGTATTGCTTGTTCGGCTCGCCTCCCCATCCGAAACTGAACAACCTGCCCGCCACGAGCTTCCCGTTCGCCCGGATATTCAGGGGGATCGTCTCCTCGCCGGGATCTCCCCGGTTCTCCAGCGCCACGTCGATCCGCACCGTGTCTCCCACGTGAGCGACGATCGGGGTGACCTTGACCCCCCGGACGATGAGGTTGATGTAGGCGACGTCTCCCCCTTCGGTTTCCCCGCCGACCTTGAGGATGCGAAAACCCGCATCCGCCGTTGCCGTTGCCGTTGCCGAAACCAGAAGAATCATCGAAAGCAAACCGAACAGGACTCCCATCTTGCGCATTGCACATTCTCCTTTTTTCCGCCACATCTCGTACCGAACTTAGACGTCGTTCCCGGAGCCCGGATTCGCCGGCGGCGCAGGTTGCAAAAGATTTGCGTCTGCAATATAGTTGCATACGGAGGGCCCCATGCGTCCGACCCGGGAAGCGTTGCGGAAACTCGGATATCCGGCCACGCGCGGCCGGGGAGAGATCCTTCGCATCCTGTCCGAGAGCCCCCTTCCCCTTTCGTCCAAGGAAATCCTCGATCGGTTCCCCGTGCCCAAGCCCGATGCGTCCACCGTGTACCGGAACCTGTCGCTGCTCGTTTCCCTCGGTCTGGTGCGGAGCGTCGCATTGCACGAACGAAGCCGGCGGTACGAGAGCGCCACCGACGGGTCGCACCGGCACCGGGTCGTGTGCCGGGAGTGCGGACGAATCGATTCGTTCGAATCCCGCCGGTGCCGCCTCACCCGCATCGAAGCGGACATCCGGGCCACGCTGGGATACGAAGTGCGCGACCATTCGCTGGAATTCTTCGGAACCTGCCCGGACTGCAGGCAGGAGGAGGGAGACGGATGAAGGGCGCGGCCGCCGTGGCAGCGGCAGTCCTTCTGTTCGCTTCGTTTCCCGCCCGTGGCGGGGTGGCGAAGCTGCACGTCGTGGCCTCGTTCCTCCCCCTGTACGTCTTCACGGTGAACGTGGCCCACGGCGCACCCGGGATCTCCGTGGACGTGCTGGTGCCGCCGGAGCTGGGGGGGCCGCACGGCTATTCCCTCACCCCCGGGGACTTGAAGAAGATCGCGTCCGCCGACCTGTTCATCGCGAACGGGTACGGGCTGGAAGAGTTTCTCGGCAGCGGAGCCTTCAAGGCGGTCCGGGGGGTCAAGGTCGTGGAGACGGCGCGGGCCGTCCGCCCGCTCTACGCGGCCGCCCCGGGAGGAAAGCGGGGGGAGGTCAATCCGCACACGTGGGTGAGCCCGAGCAACGCGGTCCTCCAGGTCCGCGCGATCGAGAAGGCCCTGTCGGACGCCTCCCCGCGCAATGCGCCGCTCTTCCGGCGGAACGCGGATGCGTACGTCGCGCGGCTGTCGTCCCTTGCGCGCGCCTTCCGGGAGGCGGCGAAGCGTTTCCGAAAGCGAAACATCGTGACGTTCCACAACGCGTTCGACTATCTCGCGCGGGACCTGGGCCTTACCGTCGCGGGACACATCGAGGAAACGCCGGGGCAGGAGCCGTCCGCGGGAGAAGTCGCCGCCCTCATCCGCACGATCCGGGAAAAGCACGTCCCCGCCGTCTTCGCGGAACCGCAGTACTCGGCACGGCTCGCGGACGTCATCGCCGCCGAAGCCGGAGTCCCGGTGCGGATCCTCGACCCGGCGGTCACGGGTCCGGCCGTACCGTCCGCCTACGAGGACACCATGCGAAGGAACCTCCGCACGCTGACGGAGGTCCTCGGTCCGCCATGAACCCCTCCCACCGTCACACGCTGGAAATCCGGGACCTCTCCGTGCGCCTCGGGGGCACCGAGATCTTGTCCGGCGTCCATGCCGACATCCGCTGCGGCGAGATCACGGCTCTCGTGGGACCCAACGGTGCGGGAAAGAGCACCCTCCTGCGGGCCATCCTCGGTCAGGTCCCCTATACGGGGGAGATCCGCTTCTGCCGGGCCGCCGAGCACGGCAAGGGAGCGCCCACGATCGGCTACGTTCCCCAGCGCCTCGATCTCGACCGGAACGTCCCGATGACCGTTCTGGACTTCCTCTCCCTGACCTCCCAGCGGTACCCCGTCGCGCTCGGCTACGGCCGCGGTTCGAGACGAGAGGCCGAGGAGGTCCTCGCGCGGGGCGGCGTGGCGCACCTTCTTTCACGGCCCTTCGGCAAGCTGTCCGGCGGGGAGCTGCAGCGGGTGCTGCTCGCGCTCGCGCTCCGCGGGAACCCCGACATTCTCCTGCTCGACGAACCCGTCTCCGGCGTGGACCTCTCGGGCGACAAGACCCGGTTCTACAACATGGCCTACGAATCGCTGGTG
>CAYWOT010000232.1:0-4144 GCA_964459975.1 uncultured bacterium | reverse complement strand
AGCCCTTCGAAAGCGTCCTGAAACGGTTCAAGAAACAGTGCGAGAAAGCCGGAATTCTCTCCGAAATCCGCAAGCGGGAACATTACGAGAAGCCGAGTGTCAAACGGAAGAAGAAGGCCCTCGCGGCAAGGAAACGCGCACTGAAGAAAATGAAGAAAATGAGCCAGTGACCGATGGGTCTGAACGAACGGATCCGCGGGGATATGCAGAAGGCGGCCAAGGAGCAGGACTCCTTGGCCCTTTCTGCTTTGCGGATGGCGGTGGCTGCGATCCACAACAAGGAGATCGAGGCGCGGGGGAAGATCGGCGAAGACGTGGTCGTCAAGCTGCTCGCGACGATGGTGAAGCAGCGGCGGGAGGCGATCGAGCTCTACCGCCGGGGCGGGCGGAACGACCTCGCGGAGAAGGAGGCGGCGGAGATCGCCGTCCTCGAGGCGTACCTTCCGACGGCGCTCCCGGAAGGGCAGGTCGAGGCCTTGGCGCGCGCGGCGATCGCGGCGGTCGACGCGAAGGCGCCGTCGGACATGGGCCGCGTCATGAAGGAGCTGATGCCGAAGGTGGCGGGGCGCGCCGACGGCAGGCTCGTCAACGAGATCGTGCGGCGCCTCCTTGCCGGGTAGCCGGTTTTAGGACTTGAGCGGCCGTATCTCGGAGAGCACGCTGCGCGAGATACGCGACGGAACGGACATCGTCGAGGTGGTTTCCGAGACCGTTCGTCTCTCGCGGAGCGGGGGCAGCTTCCGGGGTCTTTGCCCGTTTCACCGGGAGAAGACGCCCTCCTTTTTCGTCCATCCGGCGAAACAGATCTTCCACTGCTTCGGCTGCGGGGAGGGGGGATCCGTTTTTCAGTTCCTGATGAAGGCGCGAAACCTGTCGTTCGCGGAGGCGGTCGAAGAGCTGGCGGAGCGTTCCGGGGTGACGATCCGCTACGAGAAGGGGCCGGCGCCGGAGCGCCCGCAGGAGGACCTCTACCGGATCCTGCGGACCGCGTCCGAGACGTTCCGCGAGCTGCTGCGGTCGTCGCCCGGCGGAAACCGCGCGCGGGAGTTCCTTCGGCGGAGAAAGGTTTCGGAGGAGGCGGAACGGGAGTTCTTCGTCGGGTACGGCGGCGGGGGCAGAGACCTTCTCGCGGCGCTGTCGGCGCAGGGCGTCGACCCGGCGAGGGCCGAGGCGGCGGGGCTTCTCCTCGCGCGCGAGGGCGGCGGATACCGGGAGAGGTTCCGCGGCAGGGTGATCTTCCCCGTGGCCGACGCCAGGGGGCGGGTCTGCGGCTTCGGAGCCCGCGCGCTCGACGATGCGGTTCCGAAGTACCTCAATTCGCCGGAATCGGCCGTGTACCACAAGAGCTCCCTTCTGTACGGCCTGTACCAGGCGCTGCCCGAGATCCGCAGGGAGCGCCGGGTGCTGGTGGTCGAGGGGTACATGGACCTGATCGGGCTGTGGCAGAAAGGGGTGAGGAACGTCGCGGCCACGTGCGGCACGTCGCTCACGGAGCACCATGCCCGGACCCTGAAGCGAACGGCGGAGGAGATCATCCTACTCTTTGATGGAGATGTGGCCGGAAAGCGTTCGGCGGTGCGGGCAGGGGGGCCGTTGTACGCCGCGGGAGTGAGTCCTCTGGTCCTGTTTCCGCCCAAGGGGATGGACCCGGACGACTGGGCGAAGGCGGCGTCCGCGCAGGAGCTCAAAGACCGAATCGGGCGGGCGATGCCCCTCATGGAGTACATCGAGCGGGCGGCCGCCCGGAAGTTTGACCTGTCCCGGATCTCCGGCAAGCTTTCGTACCTGCAGTTGATGGGGAAATACCTGCCTTGGATCACCGACGCCGCCGAGGAACGGATGTACGTCCAGCGGGTGGCGCGGGCGGCCGGGCTTCCCGAGGAGACCGTTCTCCAGCGGCTGCGGGACAAGGGGGCCGCGAACGCGCAGCCCGCGCCGGGGATGCCGCGCCCGGCCGCGTCGGCGCTTCCCGAGGAAGACGCCCTCCTGGGGCTGCTCTCGCGGGACCCGTCGCTGATCGAGGACGTGCGGCGCGACGGGGTGGACGGGCTGCTCGAGGGGGAAGCGGTGCGCGAGGTGGTGTCCCGCCTCTGCCGCGCGCCGGCGTCGGACGACGCGCGGGGCCTGGCCGCGCTCCTGGACGAGGCGGCGGACCGCGAGACCCGGCGGCGCGTCTCCGAGCAGATGTTCCGGGCGGAGATGTCGCCCGAGCAGGCGAGGCGGAGCTACCCGGTGGTCGTGGTGGGGCTGCGAATCCGGAAGCAGCAGCGGGAGGAAGGGCGCCTGCGGGCGGCGATCGCCTCCACGCACGACCGGGAGGAGCAGGGGCGGCTGTTCGACGAGCTCAAGGCCGCGCGGATCGAGCGGGAGCGGCTGGAGCGGGAACGAGAGAATCTTCTGAGGTAAGGGCGCATGGCGAGGAAGGCGAAACTGGACGGTATCGACGAACTGCTGGAGAAGGGGCGCGCGCAGGGATTCGTGACCTACGACGAGCTCAACAGCGCGCTTCCCCCCGACATTCTCACGGGGGACCAGATCGATGACGTGATGGAGATCTTCGGCGAGAACGCGATCGAGGTCGTCGACGCGTTCCAGAAAGTTCCCCTGTCCGGCGACAGCCTCCTGATCGGCGAGGAAGAGGCCCCCGAGGAGGAGGCCCAGGAAGAGGAGGAGGAGGAGGTCGAGTACGCGGGCGGCATCAAGGCCAACGACCCGGTGCGCCTGTACCTCAAGGAGATGGGGTCGATTCCCCTCCTCAACCGGGAGGGGGAGGTGAGCCTCGCCAAGCGGATCGAGGACGGGGAGCGCGAGATCATGGCCGCGGTCAAGAGCTGCTCCGTCGCTCTCGACGAGCTGTTCCAGATCGGGGAGAAGCTCAAAGTAGGCGAGCTGCAGATCCGGGACGTGATCAAGGACCTGGACGAAGACTCCTCCGACGAGGAGGAGACGCAGGCCCAGGAGAAGGTGCTCCGGACCGTGGGGAGGATCCGGCGGGCCATGCAGTCGGCGCGGGAGCTCGAGCAGCGGCTGCGCCGGAAGGAGGTCGCCGAAAAGGAACGGGCGCCGATGCGCAAGAAGGTCGCCGCGCTCTACGGGAAAGTGGACGAGGCGATCCAGGAGATCCACCTCAAGGAGCGGCAGATCGAGGCGATCGGCGACAAGATCCGCCGGTACGCGGATACGATCGAACAGGCGGAGGGGCGGATCCGCGAGTGCGTCGAGCGCACGCGGCTCTCCGAGAAGGATCTCCTGGCGCTCGTGCGGAGCGTGAAGGGGAAGAAGGAGAAGCTGGCGAAGGCGGCGATGCGCCACCACGTGAGCAAGGAGCGCCTGCTCCTCATGGAGGAGGTCATCCGCGAGGCGCGCCGCCAGGTGCGCGGCGTGGAGTCCGAGGCGGGCCTGAAGGCCGGCGACCTCACCGATACCCTGCGGATGATGGAGCAGGGCGAGCGCAAGGTGCGGGACGCCAAGCGCGAGCTGGTGGAGGCCAACCTGCGCCTGGTGGTCTCGATCGCCAAGAAGTACACGAACCGCGGCCTGCAGTTCCTCGACCTCATCCAGGAGGGGAACATCGGCCTGATGAAGGCGGTGGACAAGTTCGAGTACCGGAGAGGGTACAAGTTCTCGACGTACGCCACGTGGTGGATCCGCCAGGCGATCACGAGGGCGATCGCCGACCAGGCGCGGACGATCCGGATCCCCGTGCACATGATCGAGACGATCAACAAGCTGATCCGGACCTCCCGGTACCTCGTGCAGGAGCTCGGGCGGGAGCCCAGTCCCGAGGAGATCGCGGAGCGTATGGACATCCCGCTGGAGAAGGTCCGCAAGGTGCTCAAGATCGCCAAGGAGCCGATCTCGCTGGAGACCCCCATCGGGGAGGAGGAGGACAGCCACCTCGGGGACTTCATCGAGGACAAGAACACCGCGTCGCCGGTGGAGAGCGCGATCAACATCGACCTGGCCGACCAGGTGAAGAAGGTCCTCGGCACGCTGACCCCGCGGGAGGAGCGCGTCCTGCGGATGCGGTTCGGCGTCGGCGAGAAGTCGGACCACACGCTGGAAGAGGTGGGGCAGGACTTCGAGGTGACCCGCGAGCGCATCCGGCAGATCGAGGCCAAGGCGCTGCGCAAGCTGCGCCACC
>CAYWOT010000231.1:2263-4164 GCA_964459975.1 uncultured bacterium | reverse complement strand
GACGGTCGCGAGGACCTCCCGGCTGACCGACAGGATGAAGGGAACGACCATGATGGAAAGAAGCACGCCCGCCGCCAGCATGCTCGGGCCGTAGACCGGGCCCCGGAACAGCGGGATCCACCCCAGGACGTGGGAGACCGGCCGCATGAAGTAGTCGCGGAGAAACGGTATGAGGACGAAGATCCCCCACAGGCCGTAGATGACGCTCGGGATGGCCGCGAGAAGCTCCGCGAGAAAGGAGACCGGTGTCTTGAGCCATTCCGGGGCGAACTCGTTGATGAAGATGGCGGCGCCGATGCTGAACGGCACGGCGATGAGCAGGGCGATCAGCGACGACACGAGCGTCCCGTAGAGGAACGTCAGCGCCCCGAATTGGCCGGAGACGGGATTCCAGGTTTCCGTGACGAGGAACGACGCGCCGAATTTCTTAAGCGCCGGGATCGACCCGCGGACCAGGAGTCCGAACAGGAGAAGCGTCAAAAGGAGGACGCAGAAGGCGAACAGGGCGGTCGTCTTCTCGAAGAGGAAGTCCTTCGGGTTCTGGCGGGTCTCCGGGTGCATGTGGGGTCCCAGGCGAACGCGTACGAAGATGCCGCCGAAAATGGCACGGGGGGGATCGAGTCCCCCCCGGACCGATGCGTCGGTTGAGAACCGGATCAATACAGGCTCTTCCCTTTGTACTGGATCGTCTTGATCGCCGCAATCTCCTTTTGCACCACCGGCTTGGGGAGCGGCGCGTACAGCAGAGATGCGCTCATCCTCTGGCCGTCGTGGATCGCCCACTTGAGGAATTTCACCAGCGCCTGTCCCTTCGCCTTGTCGGTCTGGTTCTTGTAGACGAGCAGCCAGGTGAAGCCGCAGATCGGGTAGGCGTCTTTCCCCGGGGTGTCGACGAGCGCGACGCGGAAGTCCTTGGGCATCGTCTTCGCCACGCCGGCAGCGGCAAGCGAGGTCGCCGCGAGCGAGGGCAGGACGAAGTGCCCGTCGCGGTTCCGGAGCGCGGCGGACGGCATCTTGTTCTGCATCGCGTAGGCGAGCTCCACGTAGCCGATGGCCCCCGGGGTCTGCTTCACGATGCCGGCCACGCCGGGATTCCCCTTGCCGCCCAGCCCCACCGGCCAGTCGACCGATTTGCCGCGCCCCACCTTCGATTTCCATTCGGGGCTCACGGTGGACAGATAGTTCGTGAAGATGTCCGTCGTACCGGAGCCGTCGGAGCGGTGGGCGACGACGATGTCCTCGTCGGGAAGCTTCACGCCCGGGTTCAGGGACGTGATCTTGGCGTCGCGCCAGCTCGTGATCTGCTTCAGATAGATTCCGGCGAGAACGTCCGGCGTGAGTTTCAGCCCTTCGCCGACTCCCTTCAGGTTGTAGACGATCGACACGGCCCCGGCCGTCATGGGCAGGTGGAGGATCGGACCCGGGAGCTTGGCCATTTCGTCCGTTTTCATCGGAGCGTCCGACGCGCCGAAGTCCACCGTTCTCTCGGTGATCTGCCGGATGCCGCCGCCCGACCCGATCGCCTGGTAGTTGAACTTCACTCCGGGGTGGGAATTGGAGTACTCGTAGAACCATTTCGAGTAGAGCGGGTAGGGGAACGTCGCACCCGCTCCCGTCAGAATGAGCGAGTCCGCCGCCTGCACGGGGTGGTGGGTTCCCGCGACAAAGGCCAGCATGCCGAGCAGCGCCAGAGCGACAGCGAAGTGCTTTTTCATCCGTGTGTCTCCTCCGTGTGGGGTCATGTTCGTTTGAGGAGACATCGTAGAAGACGTGCGTGAAGAGAGAATGACGCCGAGGTTAAGGATCGGTTAAGAAAGCCCGCCGGGACTCCGTCGGCGGGTCCGGCGCCGTAGCGTCCCGCGCCGATTCGCGCCTTGTGTCCGTGCGCCTCAGGTCTCCCG
>CAYWOT010000231.1:0-2253 GCA_964459975.1 uncultured bacterium | reverse complement strand
CCCGCAGCTTGTAGCCTACGTCCTTGACCGTCTCGATCGCTTTCGAAAGAAACGGGATCTTCTGCCGCAGCTTGGCGACGTGGACGTCGACCGTCCGGTCGATGACGTGGGTGTCGTCGCCCCACACCTTCTGGAGGATCGCCTCCCGCGTCAGCACCCGGCCCGGCGCCGACAGCAGAGCCTCAAGGATCCGGAACTCCTTCGACGTCAAAGGAACCGGCCTCCCCCGGAAGCGGACTTCGTGCCGGGACACGTCCATGTGGAGGCCTCCGTGCTCGTACACGCCTTCCCCCGCTTCTTCCGGGGGCCGCCGGGCGCGCCGGGCGATCGCCTTGATCCGCGCGACGACCTCGCGGGGGCTGAACGGCTTCGGGATGTAGTCGTCGGCTCCCAGCTCGAGCCCCACGATCCGGTCCGTCTCCTCCCCCTTGGCGGTGAGCATCGCGACCGGCGTCCGTCCGATCTCCCGGTCGGCCCGGATGATCCGCAGCAGTTCCAGGCCGTCCATCTGCGGCAGCATGATATCGAGCAGGATCAGGTCGGGCTTCTCGGAGCGCGCCTTGACGAGCCCCTCTTCGCCGTTCTGGGCGACCAGGGTACGGAACCCCTCCTTGCGCAGGTAGTGGGCAAGAAGGTCCCGGATCTCCTTTTCGTCCTCCACGATGAGAATCGACAGGCCCATCGCGCCTCCCGGGGATGCGGGCTCGCGTGCCATTATATCCCGTCCCCATTCCGCGTACCGACTTCGGCGGGGTGCCGCTTACGCTCCGGTCTCCGGTACGGAGTGCAGGGAGTCCGGTCCCCGTCCGGTGCGAGGGCCGCGCGTTCCGGCATCGGGACGGCTCCCATCGCCGCGATCGCACGTCGTGTCAAGGCGGCCGCCGGTCTCCGGTCGAGCTGTCCGGCTGCCAGGGGTTGCCCGATGGTGACGCGGAAGCGCCCAACCTGTCCCTCGAACCACCAGAGCAGCGGCGAGCGAGACCGCAAGAAACAGGAAGAAGCGGAACGCCCTACGCAACGAGCTTTCGAGGGAAAAACCTCCGGCCGTAGCGCTGCGCGATCTCGCGAACCGGCAGGATGATGAAGAAATCTGTCGTTCCGAACTGGCGGTCGAAAACAGGAGGCCCGCAGACCTTCGCCCCGAGGCGCAGGTACCCCCGGAACAGGGGAGGCAGTTTCCGGACGATCTCCGTTCCGTCGATTTCCACGGGGATTTCGATCCCCGGGAGGTCGAAGCCGCGCCTGGGCCGCACGCGGAACCGGGCGTCGGCCCCGTGGAACCGGTGCAGGAACGAAAAGATCCCGCGCAGCTCGTCGAGGTCGTTTCCGCGGACGCTTGCGCATCCCATCAGCGTCTCGGACCCTCTTGCCTGCGCGTATGGCGCGATGCCGCCGAAGAGCATCTGGATGACCCGGCCGGACCGGTGTCCGGGCGCCACGCAGCTTCGCCCGAGCTCCAGGAGCCTGCCGCCCGCCCGTTTGACGTTTTCGAGCTGAAACTCCGTTTCCGAATAATATCCGAACGACGGGACGCGGTCGCACGGGAGAAGGCGGTACGTGCCGACGACTCTCTCATCCCTCGGGTTTACGACGAGGAGATGGTCGCAGTAGCGGTCGAACGCGTCCTGGTCGAGGCCGGCTGCGAACGATCCCGCCAGCCCGAGCTTTAGCTCCCGGTTGAAGACCTCGAAACGAAGCCGCTGCGCGGCCGCCAGGTCCTCCTCGTCTCGGGCCAGGCGGACCTCGTAGTCGTTCTCTTCGGGAGCGGCGGCCCGGCGCAAGGCGGCTGCCGGCAGCAGGGGCCCGGGGATCGGTTCCGGAAGAGGATTTTGCATGGTGGATCAGTACCCGGCTGCGCCGTTTGCGACGCTGCGGCGCTCCCGGCGCCGGACGACGATCTTCTGTCCGGACCGTACGCTGTCGTCGGGCGATACCTCGGTTCCGTATTCGTCCGTGAGCTCCGCCCGGCCGTTCCACACGTCGAGAAAGACGGCCGCGGGGGCCGCCAGGAGCGCGTCCCACACCCGGGCCCAGGGCAGGACGTAGATCTGCCGTCCGTTGATCCATACCGGTTTTCGGTCCATCCCGGGTTCTCCGTCGCTTCTGGATTTTTTCAAGCGCCCCCATCCTCCTGCCGAGGTGTTTCGTGGGTATTGCTTCGCCGTTAAGATTCGATCAAGGTCGGAGCTCCGCGCGAAACCCGCCGCGAACAACGGCTGTATTATTTGAAAAAATCAGGTACGATGAGGCACT
>CAYWOT010000230.1:0-4165 GCA_964459975.1 uncultured bacterium | reverse complement strand
GGGAATGCGCGGACTGCTCGGGGCGCGATGGGAGGTCGGAACACCGCCCCGGAGGATCCTCGGAATCTGCGCGGAGGATTCGGTCATCGCCCCCGAGCACCGCAACCGCGGCGTCGTCGGGAGGATCATGAAAGCGCTTTTCGAGGACGCGGCGGCCCAGGGGCACCCCTATCTCTACAGCCTGAGCGCCGGACCGGTCACGATCCTTTCGTCCCTGGCCACGGGGTGGACGACGGTGGGGCCGTTTCAGGTCGAAGTGGTACGGTCGAAGCAGGTCGAGGTGCTCCGAAACCTCCGCAGTCGGCTCCGGGCAACGCGATTTTCCAGGGCATGGGTGGATCGACTCCCCGGCCGCCGCTGGGCGGCGGGGCGTACCCCCCTTCACGATCTGCGGGACTGCCCGTCGGTCTGCCCGCAGGCCGACGGGATGCGGATCGTCGTCGACAAGGCCCCGCGCCCGCGGGAGATGGCCGAGCTCGTCGCCAGGATCGACTACGACGGGAGGATCCGCCACGTGCGGGACCGGGAGTACCTCTCCTGGAGATTTCTCAATCCGCGGAGCCGCTACCTCTTCCTGTACTGCGAGGAAGAGGGACGGCTGGACGGATATCTGGTGCTCCAGGAGTACGTTTCCGAATTCCGGAGCCGGGCGCAGGTCAACATCGTGGACTGGGAAGGGACCTCCGGCCGGGTGCGGGCGGGCCTGCTCCGCGCGGCGCTCGACCTCGGCCACTTTCCGAATCTGACCATCTGGACGGCGACGCTTTCCGGGGAATCGAAGGACCTGGTGCGGAACGCCGGCTTTCGCCCCGCCCAGAATGCCTCCGCGGGGTTGCGGGACATCCCCCCTTCCCTCCTCATCAAGTCGCTCCGGGCCGGCACTCCGTCCGCCGAATGGTCCCTGGAAGGGCGCCGGATGCTCGATATGGCGAACTGGGACCTGCGCATGCTCTACGGCATGAACGGATAAACGGGCCCGCCGACGGGGCGGGACCCGCAATCCGATCTCTTCGACCCGCCGTCCTCCTTGAAAGGCCTTCGCCGCGCTCCGGCCCGTCAACCCGCGCGTTCCCGGGGAATCTGCGGGCCGGCGGTGCCTATCCCAAGGGAGGTCCTGCGTTCGGCGCACGACCGCCGAAAAGAAGCGGGCGCGTGATGAATGCCCGGGACATGCCGGACCGGAAAAGGAGGCGCGGATGGTCGACAAGAGCGATGTGGCGGCGCTGTTCCGGCACTTGGCGCACGATCCGGACCGGTTTTTCGAGAAGGTGGCCGACGACGTCCATTGGACCGTGAAGGGAACCCATCCGCTGGCGGGCGAGTACCACGGAAAAGCTCGGTTCCGCAGCCGCACGTTCGCCCGGTTGAACCGGCTCCTCAAGGACGGCGTGTCGCTCGACGTCAACCACATCCTCGTCGACGGCGATGAAGCGGCGGTCGAATTGACGGCGCGGTCGACGGCAAAAAACGGGGCTCCATTCCACAATACCTACTGCTGGATCGCCCGCTTTCACGGAGAGCGGATCGTGGCCGTCCGGGCCTACCTGGATTCCGCCCTCGTGCAGAAACTGATCGACGAGAACGAATCGACGGGCTGAGCGGTCGAAGCGTTCCGGCGATCGTGCAGACCCCCCTCCGTCGGGATGACGGAATCCCCGGGCGCGGCGGCGAAGGGCGTCCGGCGCGCCGGTCGCGGAAGGGCGGAACGCCCCGACCGAATGAGGATGAAAGAAATCAGAGGACCGTGTGGCGGGATGCGTCTGCATTCCGCGGTCCGCAGGCCGAGGGGCTCCCGCCTTCTCCGACAAAAAAAACGATTTCACGGGTCGGCGTTTTGGCTTATACGGTATGGAATGGAGCCCGTCCTGGAGGCCGGAACCCTTCGAGGGATTTTCGACACGCTGCCGGTGGCGATCTTCGTCATCGACGACGAAAAGAAGGAAATCGTCGATGCTAACGTCGCCGGAGGGAGACTGCTCGGCGTCGCGCCGGAACGGGTTCGCGGGCGTCCCTGCAATGACATCTTCTCCGGAACCCGGAAAGCGCCGTCGGTTCCGGTCCGGCTCCCTCCCCCCGACGTCCGGGCGGAGCTCTTCGTCACCGACGCGTCCGGCACGCGGATCCCGACGCTCATCTCGACGAATTTCCTCCGATCCGGCGGAAAACGCTTCAAGATCCTGACCTGCGTGGACATCACGGAGCAGTTCGAGGCCCAGGAGTCCATCAGCCGCTCCCTCGAGCAGCTGAAGATCTGGCTGGTCCAGGGAGAGATCCGGAACCGGGAGATCTTCCTCCTGAACGAACTGGTGCAGCTGCTGCAGTCGAACCGCCCGATGGACGAGATGGTTCGGGAGGCGGCGGCGCGCATCGCGCCCCTGTTCCCGGAGAGTTCGGGGGCGATCTGCCTCGCGGCGGACGGCTCGGACGCCGTCAGGCAAGTCGCTTCCTGGGGATCGGAGGAAACCGTCCCGCCGGAATACCCCCGCGGATCGTGCACCGCATTGTGCACCCGGGCGCTCCACGTCACGGGACCGGAAGATCCGGGCGAGCCGTGTGCGCACCGCCCCCCGAAAGCGGAAGGCGATGCGGTCGTCCTGTGCGCCCCGATGATCATGCACGAGGAGGTCCTCGGAGCGCTCCACGTCCTCTACCGGCCCGAAACGATTCGCGGCCTGAGCGGATCGGGAATCGGGCTCGATTCCCTCCGGAAGCTGGCCGTCGCCGTCGCCTCGCAGACCGGTCTCTCGCTCGCGAACCTGAAGCTCCGCGACACGCTCCGGCAGCAGGCGGTCCGCGACCCCCTCACGGGCATCTTCAACCGACGGTACCTGGAAGAGACGGGCAGGCGCGAAATCGCGCAGGCCAGGCGCCGCGGCGCTTCGATCGGCATCATCATGGCCGACGTCGACCATTTCAAGCGATTCAACGACGAGTTCGGCCACGCGGCGGGGGACGCGGTCCTGAAATCCCTGGCGGGGTACCTCGCGTCCCATATCCGCTCCGGGGACATTCCCGCGCGGTACGGAGGCGAGGAGTTCACGCTCGTCCTCTCCGGCGCTTCCTCCGACGGCGCATCGATACGCGCCGAGGCGCTCCGCCGGGGTGTGGAAACGCTCGTGATCGATTTCCCCGGGGCCTCCCTTCCCCGGGTGACGCTGTCCATGGGCGTAGCGGCGTACCCGCGGAACGGCGAAACTCTCGAAGAGCTTCTCGAAGCGGCCGACGGCGCCCTGTACGAGGCGAAAACCCGGGGCCGCAACTGCGTGGTGGTGGCGCCGCCGTCCGCCGCCCGCTAGGTCTCCGGGGGCCTCCCCTTCGCGACGCGCCCCGCGAACCGCAACGACCCACCGCCCGGCCTCTTCGCGTCGTCCCGCTCCCTGTCGCGAAAGACCTCCGAACCGGGCGTGTGGCGGCCGCGGACGGTCCACGCCGGGCCGCGGGTCGGCGGCCCTTCAGCGGCGCACGCCCGAGGCGCCTCCGGGTTTCCTGTGTGCACAATCAAGAAAATGCAGGGGAATCGAGTTTGAGACCTCTCCCTTTTTCTCGTATACAGGAACCCTAAGACAACGTCTCGTGTGTGATGCAAGGCCCCGATTCCCGGGGTTCCCGAAACCGACCTCCCGGCGTTCCGCAGGGCGGTGGCGGCCAAAGGACTCCAGGTCACCTTCGGGGGGCGGTTCTCGAGCGTCATGGGTCCGAACGACAAGGGAAGGGCTGCGCGGATCCTCGGAGAGTTGTACCGAAAGGAGTTCGGACCGGTCCTGTCCGTCGGGATCGGCGACAGCCGGAACGATCTCCCCCTGCTCTCATCGGTCGACGTACCGGTCCTGGCAAAGAAACCCGGAGGCGGATGGGAGGACGTCGACCTTCCCCGGATGGTCCGGGCGGAAGGAATCGGCCCGGCGGGGCGGAACGACGTGGTCCTCGGGTTGTTCTCCGGAACGAACCGTTCGTAGCCGGCCCCTGCCGGCAAGGCCCCGGCGTCAACCCGTCTTTGCGCGCAGGTACTGCGGCGGCCACGGAAGATCCGCCCCCAGACGGCGGGCCGCGTGCATCGGCCAATACGGGTCCCTCAAGAACTCCCGGGCCAATACGACGACGTCCGCCTGCCCCGTCGCCACGATCTGCTCCGCCTGCACGGCCTCGGTGATCATGCCGACGGCCG
>CAYWOT010000229.1:0-4199 GCA_964459975.1 uncultured bacterium | reverse complement strand
AGAAACCATGCACCCGGCGCGTGACGGGAGACGATTTTCCTAGGAGGGAGACGGGAACGTGGACATCCATCAACTGCGGAATGTGGGGATCATCGCCCACGGAGGAGCGGGAAAGACGAGCCTTGCGGAGGCTCTCCTGTTCAACGCGAAGGCCACCGAACGGATGGGAAGGGTGGACGACGGCAGCTCCCATTTCGACTACGACCCGGAGGAGATCCGGCGCCAGATCACCATAAGCACGTCCTTTCACCACTACGCCTGGAACAAGGTCGATGTGACGTTGGCCGACACCCCCGGCTACATCAATTTCGAGGCGGATACGCACGCCTGCCTGCGGCAGCTCGACGGGGCGGTGCTCGTCGTGAACGCGGTCTCCGGCGTGGAGGTGCAGACGGAGAAGATGTGGCACCTCGCATGCGAGACCGGCGTCCCGGCGATCGCGTTCGTCTCGAAGATGGATCGGGAACGGGCGGATTTCGCCAAGGCGGTCGACGAGATGGCGGAGATCCTGAAGGTCCATGCCGTGCCGGTGCAGATCCCGGTCGGCTCCGAGGCGGAGTTCCGCGGGGTGGTGGACCTGTTCGGGATGAAGGCCTACCTCTACAAGGACGAAACGGGGGAGTTCGACGTGGCCGACATTCCGCCGGAGCTTGCGGACGCCGCGGCGAAGGGCCGGGAAAAGGTGGTGGAGGCGGCGGCGGAATCCGACGATTCGCTCCTGGAAAAGTATCTCGAGGGAACCGCCCTCACCGAGGAGGAAGTGCGACAGGGGTTCACGGCGGGCGTCCGGACGATGAAGGTGCTGCCGGTGCTGTGCGGGTCCGCCCTGCGCAACATCGCGATCCACCCGGTCCTGGACATGATCAATTTCGTCCTGCCGGATCCCTCCTTCCGCGGCGAAGTCAAGGGGACCAACCCGAAGAAGAAGACCGAGGAAGTCCGTCCGATTTCCGCGGACGCGCCCTTTTCCGCGCTCGTCTTCAAGACGCTTGCCGACCCGTACGCCGGGAAGCTCTCCATCTTCAAGATCTTCTCCGGGACGCTTTCGCCCGACATGTCGCCGCTCAATCCCGGGAAAAACGGGACGGAGCGGATCGGCCAGATCTTCCGCCTGGAGGGCAAGAAGCAGAAGCCCGTGGGGTCGGCTTCCGCCGGCGAGATCGTGGCCGTCGCGAAGTTCAAGGAAACCTCGACGGGCGATACGCTGTGCGACCCGAAGACCCCCATCCTCTTCGAGGCTCCTCCTCGCGTCGAACCCGTGATTTCGTTCGCGATCCGGCCGAAGACCCGCTCCGACGAGGACAAGCTGGGCAGCTCGCTCTCCCGGATGATCGAGGAGGATCCGACCCTGCAGTTCGGAAAGGACGCCCAGACGCGCGAATTCATCCTCTCCGGGATGGGGGAGATCCACCTCGAGGTCGCCGTCGAAAAGCTTCGGCGCCAGTTCGGCGTCGAGGTGGAGCTGCGAACACCCAAGATTCCGTACAAGGAAACGATCAAGGCTTCGGCGGAGGCCCAGGGCAAGTACAAAAAACAGACCGGGGGACGGGGACAGTACGGCGACTGCTGGCTTCGCGTGGAGCCGCTGCCCCGGGGCAGCGGGTTCGAGTACGTGGACGCGATCGTCGGGGGCGTGATCCCGCGCCAGTACATTCCGGCGGTCGAGAAAGGCGTCGTCGAGCGGATGTCGAAGGGCGTGGTCGCCGGATACCCCGTGGTCGATGCGAAGGTCACCGTGTTCGACGGATCCTTCCACGCGGTGGACTCGTCCGAGATGGCATTCAAGATCGCGGGCTCCCTGGGATTCAAGAAGGCGGCGCTCGAGTGCAAGCCGGTCCTTCTCGAGCCGATCACCGAGATGGAGATCGTCGTTCCCGAAGAGAGCGTCGGAGACATCATCGGCGACCTGAACAGCCGCCGCGGCCGGGTGCTGGGGGTCGAAGCGAGGGGCAAGAACCAGATCGTGCGCACGCTCGTCCCGCTGGCGGAAGTCCTGCGGTACTCGTCCGACCTGCGGTCGATCACCTCGGGACGGGGGCAGTTCACGATGCACATGTCGACCTACGAAGAAGTGCCGGCCGCGATCGCCGAGAAGGTCATCGCGGAGGCCCGGAAGGAAATGGGGGAGGAAGCCGAGGAGTGACGGGCGACAACGCTCGCAGGGTCCGGGTCAGTCTCACGGAAGACCACGCCGTCGGGGAAGGGGTGCGGGGGTCGCTGCAGACCTACATCGCCGGCCTGACGGTGCCGCAGAAGGTCGAGCTGGCGGCGAAGGGGAACCGGGAAGTGCGGTCTATCCTTTCCCGGGACCCGAGCAGCTCGGTCGCGCGCGCGGTGGTGAACAGCCCGCGGCTCACCGACGTCGACGTGGTCGCGTATGCGGGGTCCCCGCTGACGAACGAGGAGGTCCTCCGCGCCATTGCAGAGCGGCCGGAATGGTCGAAGAACACCTGGGTCAAGGCGCAGCTCGTCGCCAATCCGAGGACGCCTCCCGCCGTCGCGCTGCGGATGATCGGGCACCTGCCGCTGAGCGAGCTCAGTCTGCTGGCCCGGAACCGGTCGGTGACGGCGATCGTCCGGCAGGAGGCGAAGAAACGGGTGAACCTGGCCCGAAGGTAGGAGACGCAGGATGGCGCTTTTCAACTACGCGACCAGGGAACTGAGCGCAAAGATCGTGTATTACGGTCCGGGTCTCTCCGGCAAGACCACGAACATCGAGATGGTTCACCAGCTGCTCAAGCCGGAGCAGAAGGGGAGGCTCATTTCCCTTCCCACGGAGACCGACCGGACCCTGTTTTTCGACTTTCTGCCGCTGGACCTCGGACAGATCAAGGGCTTCAAGGTGCGGTTCCACCTGTACACGGTTCCCGGGCAGGTCTATTACAACGCCACGAGACGTCTCGTTCTGCAGGGAGTCGACGGCGTGGTGTTCGTTGCGGACTCCCAGGTCGACATGCTGAGCAGCAACGCCGACAGCCTCAAGAACCTGAGGGAGAACCTCTCGACCTACGGAAAGAAGCTCGAGGACCTTCCGTTCGTCATGCAGTACAACAAGCGGGACCTCCGGAAGGTCGCGTCTCCCGAGGAGCTGAACCAGCAACTGAACGACCTGCACGTTCCCGTGTTCGAGGGCGTGGCCAAGGACGGGGTCGGCGTGGCGGAGACGCTGGTGGCCATCTCGCGACTCGTGTTCGCCCACCTGCGCAAGACCCTTCTCCTGCCGGGGGATGCCGCCGATTCGGTGCTGGAGGGCGAGATCGCGGACGTGACCGCGACGGAAAAGCCCGGCGCGGAGGCGCCGGAACCGCTCGAGGAGATCTCGGAAATCGAGGAGATCCCCGATCTGGCGGACGAGCCGGAGCCCGAGATCGCCGGACAGGCGGTCGAAGCCGTGGACCTGGTGACGGGCGAAGGCGATTTGGACGAGGGCCCGGAACTCCAGGAGATTCCTGAGACGACGGAGGTGCCCGAGGGGGTCGAGATGATCGTGCCGCCGCGGGAGGTGGCGCCTTCGGCGCCGGCCGGCGCGGAGGAGGCGGAGGCATCACCTGTCGAGGAGGTGGCCGAGCCGTCCGGGGAGGTCCCCGACGAGATCGAGATCGAGATCGAGATCCCCGAAGCGTTCGACGAGCCGGAACCGGCCGGGCATCCCGCCGTTTCCGTCGAAGCGGAAGGGGAGGAGCTGAGCTTCCTGAAGTTCGAGGACGTACGGGTTTCCCCGGAAGGCGACGCCGTGCTCCCCGCGGTCTTTCTCGACGCGGCGGGCAATCCCGTTCGCATCCGGATCCGCATCTCGGTGGTCAAAGGACCGGCGTGAAATGGCGGCCGACTTCCTGAGAAAGATTGGAGAGATCCTTCGATCGGCGCGGCCGATCGAGGAGAGGCTTCGTGACTTCTGCCAGGAGACGGGCGAGCTCCTTGCCGGCGCGGTGTCTTCGATTCTTCTCTTCGACCGCGACACGGAGGACTTCTACCTTCGAACGACAACCCTCCGCGTGTCGCCGGCCGCCCAGGTTGTCCATCATGCGTCGGCGGGGACGATCGAGGACCTCGCCCTTCGGGAGCGCAGGCCGATCTTCCTTCGGGAAACGACGCCCTCCACGGACGACGGTGTCCGCGGCGAGCTGTTCTTCTTCCCCCTCGTTTCGGTCGACGAGCCGCTCGGGGTCCTGGTGATCCAGTCGGTTTCGGCAAGCGGT
>CAYWOT010000228.1:0-4205 GCA_964459975.1 uncultured bacterium | reverse complement strand
ACCCGGACCGCGCCGCCGAGCTCGCCCAGGTACTGGACCAGGTTGTACGTGAACGAGTCGTAGTTGTCGATGACGGCGATCACCGCACCGCCTCCTCGCCCGCCTCGTTCGTCCCCAAGGCCCGGAACAGGATCCGCATCTTGCTGCGGATCTCCTCCCACTCCCGTTCCGGATCCGAATCGGCGACGATCCCCGCGCCCGCCTGGATCAGCGCCTCCCCTCCCCGCATGACGACCGTCCGGATCGTGATGCAGAAGTCCATGCTTCCCTGCAGGTCGAAGTATCCCACCGACCCCGCGTAGATGCCCCGCCGGAACGGCTCGAGCTCCTCGATGATCTCCATCGCGCGGATCTTCGGCGCACCCGTCACCGTCCCGGCCGGGAACGCGGCGCGCAGCAGGTCGAACGCCGTCATCCCCTTGCGGAGCCGTCCGACGACGTTGGACACGATGTGCATCACGTGCGAGTACCGCTCCACCACCATCTGCTCGTCCACCCGGACCGAGCCCCATTCGGACACCCGGCCGATGTCGTTCCGGCCCAGGTCCACGAGCATGACGTGCTCGGCAAGCTCCTTCGGATCGGACAACAGCTCGGCCTCCAGCCGGCGGTCCTCCTCGGGCGTCGCCCCCCGGGGCCGGGTCCCGGCGATCGGCCGAAGCTGGACGAGATCCCCTTCCAGCCGAACCAGGACCTCCGGGGAGGACCCCACGATCGCCAGATCTCCCGACTTGAGCAGAAACATGTAGGGGGACGGATTCCGGGACCGAAGGACGCGGTACACTTCCGCCGGCGACCGGCTCGTCTGGACCCTCGCGCGGGTGGAAAGCACCGCCTGGATGATCTCGCCGTCCCGGATGTATTCCTTGGTCTTCCGGACCGAGGCGAGGAACGTCTCCTTCGGCGTGTCGAACGCCGGCGAGCCCGACGGCTCCTCCTCGGGGACGTCGGTCCACGGCAGGGGCGCCTTCAAGACCTCCTTTACCTCGTCGATGGCGTCGAGGCATCGCGCATATTCGTCGGCGGCGGAGTGCCCGGCCGCGATGTGGCCGTGCGCAACGATCCGAAGCGTATGCTTGACGTTGTCGAAGATGACGAGGCGCGTCGGGAAGAGGAACAGCGCATCGGGCGTCCCCTCCGGAGGGAGGCGGTCCGGCATCCGTTCGACCTTCCGGATGTAGTCGTAGCCGATGAACCCCACCGCTCCGCCGGAAAGCCTCGGGAGTCCCTCGGCCCGCACGTACCGGATCTCGCCGAGAAGCTCTTCGAGCGCCTTCATGGGATCCCCGGCGTCCGGCCGGACGTCCGGTTTTCCCGCCCGGGTGATCGTCACCGCGTCGCCGTCGGCCCGGAAGCGGATATACGGATCGAAGCCGATGAAGGAGTAGCGGGCCCACTTTTCTCCGCCCTCGACGCTTTCCAGGAGAAAATGGTCGTCGGGAAACCGGGAGGCGATCTTCAGGTAGGCGGAGACGGGCGTCTCCAGGTCCGCGTGAAACTCCTGCCACACCGGGATGACCGCCCCCGGCGCGGCCTGTGCGAGGAAACCGTCCTTCGTCGGCCGGATCATCATCGCGTCGTCATCCGTTCACCGGGAATGCGTTCACTTTCCATTCCGTCTTGAGCTTTCGGATCGCCCGGTTTCCGGCGTCCCGGTCTCCGTACGGCCCCACCAAGACGCGGTACAACCGCCCCGCCTTTCCGGCCTTTCCCTCCACGATGGACGCCCGGAACCCTCCCTTTTCGAGGCGCCGCCGAAACGCTTCCGCGGCCTTTCGTTCGCGGAACGCTCCCGCCTGCACCAGCCATTTTCCGTGAACGCTCCGGTGCGGCGCCCGGGCCGCTCCCGGCGCCTTCTTTCGCGGGGGCTGTTTCACGATCAGCGCGGGGGCGGACGCCCGACCGGAGAGCGTGTCGCGAAACGTGACGTTCTTTTCCGTCTCCTTCAGGCGCGCGTCGGCGCTCGGGGGACGCACGGCCGGCACCTGTCCCGCTTCCTCCGAGAAGACGCCGAGATCCTTTCGGATTTCGGCTCCGGATTCCTTCCGGACCTCGATGGGCCCGCCAGCCTTGTTCGCCTCGATCCGCCGCGCTTGAGCGCGTTTTTCGATGATCCGTCCCGCCTGGATGCCCAGGACGAATGCCACCGCGAGCAGGACGACGGCGCACGCCACGAAGAAGGCGAATTGGGACTTCTCCCGGTCGCCGCCGCGGAAGCCCCGGGATCGGTTGAAGAGGGTTTTCACATTCGCTCCGGTGCGGAGACGCCGATCAGCCCGAGGCCGGTGCCGACGACGTTGCGGACGGCGGTCGCCAGCAAAAGCCTTGCCCCGGTGCGTTCCGGACTCTCTCCGAGAAATCGATGGTTATGATAAAACGCGTGGAACTCCTTGGCCAGATCGAGAAGGTAGAACGGGATCCTGTGCGGCTCGAGCGTGCGGGCCGACTCCGACACGACATCCGGGAACCTGCCGACGATTTTCATCAGGCCGATCTCCTCTGGCAGCGAGAGCGCGGACAGATCCGGAACGCCGTCCAACGCAACGCCGCGGCCTTCGGCCTCGCGGAAGATGCTGCAGATCCTGGCGTGAACGTACTGGACGTAATAGACGGGGTTTTCGTTGGACCGGGTCTTGGCAAGCGTAAGGTCGAAATCGAGGTGCGACCGGAAGCTCCGCAGGAGATAGAAGAACCGGGCCGAATCGGTTCCGACTTCGTCCATTACTTCACGCAATGTCGTGAACTCCCCGGAACGTGTAGACATTTGCACCGGCTTCCCATCCCGCACGAGCGTCACGAACTGGACGAGCAGGATTTCGAGCCTGCGGTCGTCCTCCCCGAGTCCCCGCAGCGCCGCCGCAAGACGCGGCGCGTAGCCGTGGTGGTCGGCCCCCCAGATGTCGATGAGCCGCGCAAACCCCCGTCGGAGCTTCTCCCGGTGATAGGCGAGGTCCGATGCGAAATAGGTCGTCCGGCCGTCGCCCCGAACCAGGACCCGGTCCTTCTCGTCGCCATGCGATTCGCTCCGAAAATAGACCGCGCCATCGGACTCGTACAATTGGCCGCGCCCCCGCAGCGCGTCCACAGCACCCGCCACGGCCCCGCTCTCGTGCAGGGTTTCCTCGCGAAACCAGCGGTCGAACCGGACGTGGAACGCCTCGAGGTCCTCCCGGATCCCGTCGAGAATCCGGTCGCACGCCGCCTTCCGAAAGACGGGAAGCGCCTCCTCCTCCCCCGTGGACAGATACCGCTCGCCGGCCTCATCGTGAATTTCGCGGGCGAGGTCGACGAGATACTCTCCGCGATACCCGCCTTCCGGGAGCGGAACGTCCCTTCCGCAAACCTGGAGATACCGGGCGTACAGGGACTTTCCGAGCTGCTCGATCTGGTTCCCCGCATCGTTCACGTAATATTCCGTGCTCACCCGGCAGCCCGAGAACGCGAGGATCCGGGCCAGCGCATCGCCTACGGCTGCGCCCCGGCCGTGGCCCACGTGAAGAGGCCCGGTGGGATTGGCCGAGACGAACTCCATGAGGACGCTGTCGCCCTCCTCCGGTTCGACCGCCCCGAAACGCGGCCCCTGCCGCAGGGCGACCGCCAGAACCTGCCGCCACGCGTCGTCCGACAGCGCCAGATTGATGAACCCCGGGCCGGCCACGGACAGGTCGCGGAACCACCCCTGCCTGTCCTCGTGCCGGATGGAGGACGCCAGCTCGGCGGCCACATCCCGCGGCTTTTTTTTCAGCGGGCCCGCGAGCTGCAGGGCGGCGTTCGTCGAGAAATCCCCGTGCTCTTCCTGCCTGGGAACCTCGACCGAGACCGGGAATTCCCCGTCGATCTTCCACTCTGCCAATTTCCGTTTTATTGCGGAACGGACGACGGCTTCGGTGATTTTTCGGACGTCCAACCGGCTCCCCGAAAACGCGAAAATTTCTTTGAAGGTAATACGTTATAGCCAGCACACCGGGAAGTCAACGCTTTACGCGCACTCGGGGGAAACACCAAGGCCCCGCCGTGGCGCGGGGCCTTTCAACGGTTCGCGGCCTACGGTTTTCCGGCCGGCGGCCTACTGCACGCAGACCACCTCCGCCGCCTGGAGGCCCTTGGGAGTCTCGGTCACGGTGTACTGGACGGACTGGCCCTCGCGGAGCGTTCGGTATCCCTCCATCCGGATCGCCGTGTAGTGGACGAAGACGTCCTTCTCC
>CAYWOT010000227.1:0-4206 GCA_964459975.1 uncultured bacterium | reverse complement strand
ACAGAAATGCATACATACCATAGAATATATTCATTTCCAACATATACTGTTTCCTGATTATCATTCCATTCAAACGGGGGACGCCATGGTCACCAGTCGGCGTACAGCGAAGGACATCATGACGGACAAGGTCCGGACCGTCCGTCCGGCGGATCCGCTGTGGAAGGTGGTGGACGTGATCTGCCGGTACCGCGTCGGCGGCGTCCCCGTGGTCGACGGGAGGGGGCGCCTGGTGGGGCTCATCTCGGAGCGCGACATCCTGCTTGCCATGCACCCGGGCGCTCCGGGAAAGCCTGCCGGGCGGTGGCCGGTCCCGGGGTTGAAAGACATTCACGCCCTCGCGGCCCGGGACGTCATGGTGGCCAGGGTCATCACCGCGGACCCGGACACCGAGCTGCTTCGGCTGGCCTCGATCATGACGCTCAAGAGGATCCGGCGGATCCCCATCGTCGTCGGGGAGAAACTCGTGGGCATCGTGACCCACGGCGACGTGTACCGCGCCATCTTCGGAATGCGCGGGCGGGCCGCGCTGGGGCTGACGACCCGGAAGGCCGACGAGGGTCCGAAAGGGGATCCGGCCTGATGCCAAGCGAGGTCCCATCCTTGGAACCGGTGGCGGGCTCGACAAAAAGCGCCCGTGTCGGGCAACGCACTGCGGAAAGGAGGCTCCACATGCATGAGACGACCGCTCTGACCCTGCTCGACCTGCTCGCGGGCGGCGCGGCGGACGCGCCGGCGCTCCTGGCGCCCGAGCGGGAGACGATGTCGTTCGGCACGCTGCGCGAATCGGTCTGCTCGCTGGCGGAGCGCCTGGCGGGCTTCGGCCTGGGACCGGACGACCGCATCGCCGTCGTGATGGACAACGGGCCGGACATGGTGCTCTCGTTGCTCGCGGCCGCCGTCTGCGGCACCGCCGTGCCCCTCAACCCGAAATACCGGTCCGAGGAGTTCGCGTTCTATTTCCGGGACGGGAACGTCCAGGCGATGATCGCCGCTCCCGGCACCGTACCGGACGCTTTCGCCGCCGCGCCTCCCGGAACGGTCCTGGTCCATGCCGAGGCCGACCCGTCGGGTACGCTGACGTTCATTCCCGCCGGGCCGTGCCGTAGTCCGCGCAGCCTGGAGACGCCGGGGCCGGACGACGTGGCGATCCTCCTGCATACGAGCGGCACGACCAAGGGGCCGAAGGCCGTACCGATCCGTCAGCGCAACCTGGCGGCGTCCGCGGCCAACATCGTTCGCGCCTACGCCCTGACGCCCGACGACCGCTCGCTGTGCGTGATGCCGCTGTTCCACATCCACGGGATCGTGGCGTCGCTTTTGGCGACGCTGGCCGCCGGCGGATCGGTGGCCTGCCCGCCCGGCTTCGACGCGCTTCGTTTCTGGAACTGGGTCAAGACGTTCCGGCCGACGTGGTATTCCGCCGTGCCGACGATGCACCAGATGCTGCTGGCGCGGGCGGACCGGTACGCCGACGTCATCCGGGGCAACCCGCTTCGCTTCATCCGCTCCTGCAGCGCGCCGCTTGCGCCGCCGGTCCTCGACCGGATGGAGGCGACCTTCGGATCGCCGGTGACGGAGGCGTACGGGATGACCGAAACGACTCACCAGATGACCAGCAATCCGCTGCCGCCGGGATTGCGGAAGCCCGGCGCGGTGGGCTACGGCTTCGGCGTACAGGTGGCGATCATGGACGAGGTCGGAAGGCTCGTGCCGTCGGGGACGCTGGGCGAGGTGGTCGTGCGGGGGTTGAACGTCGTGGACGGCTATGAAAACAACGCCGGCGCCAACGTGGCCGCGTTCGTCCGCGGCTGGCTTCGCACGGGCGACCACGGGCTGGTGGATGCGGACGGGTACCTGACGATCACCGGGCGGCTGGCCGAGCAGATCAACCGCGGCGGCGAGAAGATCTCGCCGCTCGACATCGACAATGCGCTGCTGCGCCATCCGGCGGTCGCGGAAGCCGTCGCGTTCGCCGTGCCCCACCGGTCGCTCGGCGAGGATGTCCACGCGGCGGTCGTCCTGCGCGGAGCCGCCACCGAGCAGGCGTTGCGCAGACACTGCGCGAAGCTCCTGGCGGATTTCAAGGTGCCGCGCCGCATCCACATCGTCGACGTGCTGCCGTACGGGGGGACCGGCAAGCCCCTGCGCCTGGCCATGGCCCGGATGCTGGCGGCGCGGTAGGAGGGGGGACGATGCGCATCGCAATCGTGGGCGCCGGAGCGATCGGCGGATATCTGGCGGCGCGGCTGATTCTCTCCGGGCAGCCGGTCACGCTGATCGTGCGCGGCGCGAATCTGGCCGCCGTTCGCGCGGGGGGCTTGAAGCTTCGCCTTCCCGACGGATCGGAAGAGACGGCGGTCCCGGAGTTCGCGACCGACGATCTGTCCGCCGCCGGCCCGCACGACCTGGTCATCGTGGCGGTCAAGGGCCACCAGCTCGCGGCCCTCGCGCCTACCCTCAAGCCTCTTCTGGGCCCCGCGACCGCGGTGGTCCCGGCGCAGAACGGCATTCCGTGGTGGTATTTCCAACGTTGCGACGGTCCGTTCGCCGGACGCCGGCTGGAATCGGTCGACCCGGGCGGGGCGATCTCGGACCACATCGAGGCGCACCGCGTGATCGGCTGTGTGACGTACCAGGCGGCCGAGCTCGTCGCGCCGGGCGTGGTGCGCTTCGTGGAGGGGAACCGGTTCACCCTCGGCGAGCCCGACGGCGTCCGCACCGAGCGGGTTCGGGAGCTGGCGCGCGCGCTGACCCGCGCGGGGCTGAAGGTTCCGGTGCGCGAGGACATCCGGACGGAGATCTGGGTCAAGCTGCTGGGGAACATGACGTTCAACCCGATCAGCGCGCTCGCCCGTGCCACGCTCGGTCAGCTCATCGATTTTGCGCCGACCCGCGACCTCGCGGAGCAGACGATGGGCGAGGCGCAGGAGGTGGCGTCCCGGCTGGGCATCCGCTTCGGCATCACCTGCGAGCAGCGCATTCGGGGTGCAGCCCAGATGGGGTCGCACAGGACGTCGACGCTGCAGGACATCGAGGCGGGACGCCCGACGGAGGTGGAGTGGCTCCTGGGCGCCGTCGCCGAGCTGGGCCGCCTGGTGGGGGTTCCGACGCCGCGGATCGACGCGCTCTACGCATGCCTTGCGCTGCTGGAGCGGACGTCGTGCGCCTGGTCGTCGGAAGGGCGGTCCGCCGGCGCGGTCGCTTAGGAGATTTTTTTTTAAAGGCACGGCGGGGACGGAAAGGCAGGGGGAAGCAAACCGGGAAAGGGAACGCGCCCCGGCGACATTCCGGGGAGGGAGGAGAACGACGATGGCAAAGATGACCGCAATGAACGCAGCCGTGAAGATCCTGGAGAGCGAAGGGATCCGGCACATCTTCGGCATCCCGGGGGCGGGGATCCTCCCGTTCTACCGGGCCTTGAAGGACCTGGGCACGATCGGCCACATCCTCGCCCGCCACGAAGAGGGGGCGATCCACATGGCCGACGGGTACGCCCGCGCCGTCGGCGCGGTGGGGGTATGCGCCGCCACGTCGGGACCGGGCGCGAGCAACTTCGTGACGGGCCTCTACACCGCCCAGGTGGATTCGATCCCCGTGCTGGCGATCACCGGGCAGAACGTCAAGGCGCAACTGGGGCGGGAGGCCTTTCAGGCGGTCGACATCGCCTCGATCGTGGCGCCCGTGACCAAGAAGGCGTACTGCGTGAAGGAGCCGGCGATGGTCCCGTGGGCCTTTCGGGAAGCGTTCCGGATCATGCGGGAAGGGCGGCCGGGTCCGGTCCTCATCGATCTGCCCCTGGACGTCCAGAAGGGGGAGATCGAATACGACCCCGAAACGGACGCCGGCTTTCCGGTTTTCCGGACGCCGCCGGATCCCAGGCAGGTGGCGAAAGCCGTGGACATGCTGCTTTCGGCGGAGAAGCCGGTCCTTCTGCTGGGAGGAGGGGTCATCCTGTCCGACGCCTGCGAGGAGTTCGTGAAGCTCGCCGAGAGGCTGCAGATCCCGGTCGTCTCCACCTACATGGGTAAGGGCGGGATCCCGTGGGACCATCCGCTTTTCGCCGGCCAGGTGGGGATCCAGTGCAACACGCGGTCGGGCAACGAGACGTTCCTTTCGTCCACCGTGGTCATGGCCGTGGGCGCCCGGTTCAACGACCGGCACACGGGCGCGATCGACGTCTACAAGGGTAGCCGGCGGTTCATC
>CAYWOT010000226.1:0-4210 GCA_964459975.1 uncultured bacterium | reverse complement strand
AGGATCTCCTCCGCCTTGCCGCGGTCCTCTTCGGAGCGCAGCGCGATCCGGGGGCGCACGACGATCCTCGTGAACCGGAGCGACCCGTCGACGAATTCGAGCAGGCCTTCCGCCTCGCTTTCGAAGCCCTCGAGCGCAATCTCCGCGCGCTCCGCGAACGCCAGGAACGTCGTCATGATGCAGCTGTTCACCGAGGCGACGAAGAGGTCTTCGGGCGACCAGATCCCCTCGTGACCGCGGAACTCGGGCGGGGTCGCCACTTCGACGGACGGTTTCCCGGCCACGGCGAGCAGGCCCTTTTTTTCTCCCGTCCACCGGACCGAGGTCGTGTACCGGTACTGCTTTCCCCGAACGCTCACGCCCGCTCCTTTCCGCGTCTGTCGGCTTGTCCTCGCGTCACTATACCATCGTTTTTTTTGACCGAGCGTCGCGCCCGCCGGTCCGCGTTTCGACCCGTCCGAGTGTTCAGGGCAGATGAGGAACGAGCCGTCGTTGCCGGCGTCTCCGTAGAACGGAGGATGTAAAAAAACGGGTCTTTCGCGAAGGAGGGGAGGAAGCATGCCGAATGGTGACTAGGACGAAGGCGGGGGGGGCGCCGCGCCGGTCCGTGCACATTCTTTGTGAAGCTTCTGCTCGAGGCAGTCCTTGCAGATCGAGTGGGAAAAACTCATGTCCTCGCGCTTCTTGAAGTACTCCTCGACGCTCACCCAGTAGTCGGCGTCGTCGCGGATCTTCTTGCACCAGGCGCAAATCGGCAGGATCTCCTGGGTGCGGACCAGCTCGCTGATGTCCTCGAGAATGAGGAGCACGAGGAGCTCGGGACCGTCGTGCGGGACGGGGGAGGCGGTCACGAGGAGGTGGATCGGCACCAACCCGTTGCCGTTCGCCGTCTCGGCCATAGTCCTTGTCCGGGCGGTCGCTTCGCCCCGTACGGCTTTCGTGACGGAGTTGCGGATGACGCAATCCCTGCAGGACGCCGCATGCCCGCATCCTTCCGGCGTTTCGTCGGCGTGGAGGCAGCCGAGCGCCTCTCCGCCCCGTTTTCGGAGTCCGGCCCGGGAGCCTCCCCGGATCAGAGGGCCTGCGGCGGCGTTCGACGCCAGAATCCGGACGTCCGCGTCCACGAGGAACGACGGCGACGGAATGGCGTCGAACAGGCTGCGGAACGACGGTGCGGACAACAGGCCGGCTGCGGGCATGTCGGCTCCCTTCGGGGCATTGCGATTCCGCCCTTTGTACCATATCGGCAGACGAACGGCAAAAATACAGGCAGCCGCCTCTCCTCCTTCCGGGCCTACGACCGGACCGTCGACGGGATGGCCGCAATACGTCCTCCTCTACGATTTCATCGGGTTGCATTTCGATCTTTTCGCTATACTGTCTGCCATAAGCCGAGGGAGCGTGGCGAGGCCGGCGGACGGGGGGTGACGGGCGAGCCCGCTCCGAGAGACGGCAGGCAGCCACAAAATCCGGCGGAGGATCCTGACTCCATGTCCGGAAGCGGTCCGAACAGGTCGAGGGGCGACGCCGGCGCGGGGCCGGGGCCGGAGTTCTCCCGGCGCCGCTCCGTCATCGCCGCCCTGGCGGGAGCGATCGGCGCGCTTCTGGTCGGGGCGAGCATGTGGCCGGTGTGGCGTTTCATCTCGCCCGAGAAAAGGCGGGGCGCAAAAGGCACCGTCTCCATCCCCCGGGAGAAAATCGCGCAGGGCGGCGCCTACTTCTTCCACTTCCAGGGCCATCCGGCGGTTCTGCTCCAGCCCGTGCCCGGCCAGTTCGTCGCCCTCTCGGCGGTCTGCACGCACCTGGGCTGCATCGTCACCTGGCGGCCTCAGCAGAAGATCCTGTTCTGTCCTTGCCACGGCGGGCGGTTTTCCGAGACGGGGCAGGTGCTGGGCGGTCCACCCCCCGCTCCGCTGCCGCGGTACGCGGTCTCGGCCGGGGACCGGGAGATCGTCGTCCGGGAGGAAAAGGCGTGAGTCGGCGGCAAAGGGCGTTCGACTACGTCGACATCCGCCTCGGGGTGCGGGACATCCTGCACAAGAATCTCACCGAGTATCTCCTCCCGCGGAACGTCAACATCTGGTACGCCCTCGGCGCCACGCTGCTCGCCCTGTTCGCCGTCCAGTTCGTCACGGGCATTCTCCTGCTGATGTACTACATTCCGCACACCGGGCAGGCTTTCGGCAGCGTCCAGCGGATCATGAACGACGTTCCCTACGGATGGCTGATCCGGCTCGTGCACGCCGTGGGGGCGAACGTGGTGATCCTGGTGCTCCTGCTGCACATGCTGTCCACCCTGTTCATGGGCGCCTACAAGACTCCCCGCGAGTTCACCTGGGTCCTCGGCTTCCTCCTGTTCCTGATCACGCTGGGGATGAGCCTGACCGGGTACCTGCTGCCGTGGAGCCAGCTCTCGTATTGGGCGACCACGGTGGCGACCAATTCTCCCGGATCCATCCCGGGAATCGGCGAGCCCCTCGTCCGCCTTCTCCGGGGGGGCGCAGAGGTCGGGCAGGCGACCTTGAGCCGGTTCTTCGCGCTGCACGTGATGGGATTTCCCTTTGTCTTCGGGCTGGTGGTGTTCGCTCACCTGTTCTGCGTGCGGCGCATCGGCGTGTCGCAGCCGCCCTTCGGCCCGGAGTACCGGCCGCAGCCGCCGCCGGACCGCTTCCGCCACGAGGAGTACCCCGGCGGCATCCCGTTCTTTCCGAACTATACGACCAAGGACCTCATGGTCATCTCCTTTTTCCTCGCCGTCCTGATGGCCGTGGTCTTCTTCGCGCCCGGCCTGCTGCTTCCCCGCGAAGCCTTCGAGCCGGCCAATCCGTTCTCCACGCCGGTCGGCATCAAGCCGGAGTGGTACTTCCTGGCTTCCTACCAGATCCTCAGACTGTTTCCCTGGGAAATCGTGGGGCTGGCCGTGCAGACGGCGGCCTTGGCGTTTCTCCTGTTCTTGCCCTTCATCGACCGCGGGCCGGAGCGACGGCCCGCCCGGCGGCCGCTCTTCGTGGTCCTCTACGCGCTCGGCGTATCGGCGTACGTGGCGCTGACCGTATGGGGACACCTCTCGTGACGCCATGACCTCCCTGCGGACGACGGCCGCCCTCATCTTCCTGATTTCGCTCGCGGCCCTGCCCGCGGCGGGGCAGGAGCGGGCGGCCGTCATCTCCTGCGTCGCCTGCCATGAGGGCCTGGGGGGCGAGCTCGCCGCGCCCGTGGCGCAATGGAAGGGGAGCATCCACGCGCGCAACGGAATCGACTGCTCTTCCTGCCACGGGGGCGATCCCGCCGTCTCCGGCCAGGAGGCGATGAGTCCGGAGCACGGGTTCCGCGGCGTCCCCGGCGAAACGGAGGTCCCCGGGTTCTGCGGGCGCTGCCATCCCGGCGTCGAGGCGGATTACCGGGACAGCGCCCACGGCCGGAAGCTGGGCCGCGGAGGACCCCAGTGCGTAACGTGCCACGGCGCCCATGCCGTGAAAAAGGCTTCCCCCGCCATCATCAACCGGACCCGCTGCACCACCTGCCACAGCTACGGACGGGCGGACGAGATCAAGTCCGCGCTCATCCGCACCGACGGCCTGATCACCCGGATCGACGGGCGGATCGCAGGCTTTCACCGGATCGGCTACGCGACGAAGGACCTGCAGGAGCGCCTCTTCCAGGTCCGCAACGAGTTTCACCGCCTCTTTCACACGATCGACGTGGAGCGGATCCGGAGCCACACGGCCGGGTTCCGCCGGAGACTCTCCGGGCTCGAGGACCGGTTGGGCGCGCTGGACCGGGAGCAGTCCCGGCGCCATCGACTCGGGATCGTGGTGGTGGCCCTGCTCGTGCTCCTGACCGGACTGCTGGCCGTTCTGAGGCACTCCTATCGACGGGAAGAGCGCGGGGAGCGGGACGGGGCTTGAAAAAAGACGGCGGTTCCGGACCGGAGGGGGGAGACGACTTCCGGGCCGGGAGGCCGGACGCCGAGAAACCATTTTCCCGGGCGAAGAATCGCAATACGAGGGGGGCGACCGGCTCCGCGGAGGGGGCGTCTGCTGCGTTCGTCGGCGGATTCGACGGCAGGGACCGCGCCGCGGGCCGGTCATCATTTCGTAAGGACGGGAGGCGCCAGATGGGCGGGAGTTCGGGGGCCGGCGGAACCGCGGTGGACGGAGAGAGGAAGGTTACCGCAGAGGAAGCCCTCGACCTGTTCCGGAAGATGAGC
>CAYWOT010000225.1:0-4229 GCA_964459975.1 uncultured bacterium | reverse complement strand
CAACGAGATGGTCAAGGGGGTGCTGAGACCCTTGCTGGGCGATCTGCTCGCTTAAACCGTGACGGAGGTGGTCCGAGATGAACGACCGGAAGGTCCGGAAATACGTCCGGGATCGCTACGCCGAGATCGCGAGGGGCCGAGGGGCCTGCTGCGGCGTCGGCCCCTCCCGCGGCCCCGGCGCTTCCTGTTGCGGCGATGGTCCGGCCGGGGAGACGAACGAGGGAACCGGGTATTCCGTGGAAGAACGGAGCGCGGTCCCCGAAGGCGCCGACCTGGGGCTCGGCTGCGGCAACCCCGTTGCGCACGCCTCGCTCAAGGAGGGCGAAACGGTCCTGGACCTGGGTTCGGGGGCGGGCTTCGACTGCTTCCTCGCGGCACGGCGCGTCGGGCCCTCGGGGAAAGTGATCGGCGTGGATATGACCCCGGAGATGGTCGAGAAGGCGAGGGGAAACGCCGCCCGGGGCGGATTCCGCAACGTCGAGTTCCGGCTCGGCGAGATCGAACACCTGCCGGCGCCCGACGGGTCCGTCGACGTCGTCATCTCCAACTGCGTCGTCAATCTGTCCACGGCCAAGGAACGCGTTTTCGCCGAGGCCTGGCGTGTGCTGAAAAACGGTGGACGGCTCATGATCTCCGATCTCGTCCTCTCCGGGACCCTTCCCGAAGAGATCGCCGGTTCGCTCGCCGCGTACGCGGGATGCGTCGCCGGGGCGGTGGCGAAGGAAGAGTACCTGCGGTTCCCGGCGTCGGCGGGATTCCGGGACGTCCGCGTCGTCGAGGAGAAGCGGTTCCCCGCGCCGCGCCCGGTCGCCGAGGCTGTTCGGAGCGTAGCCATCTTCGCGAGGAAAGAGACGGCGGCCTGAACGGGCAGGCCGCCACGGTGCCCCCGCGACGGAGGCGCGTTCATCACGGTCGGGTGAGGGCGAGGATCAGCGCCTCGTGTTCGGGATGCTTCCGCAGCAGGTCGCCCCGCGAGGGCATCGAGAAATCTGCGAACGTGAAGCCCGGCGCCACGAAACAGGCCGACAGGGTGTAGTCGCCGGCCGTGCGCGCCGCCTGCAGCTCCCCCGCCGGAACCACGGCGAGCGGCTGCCCGCCCTGGGCCGCGGACCCGAGGCGAACTCGTCGGACTTCGTTTCCCAGGACGACAAGCTCCAGCGGATCCCCCGCGAGGTGGATCCACGCCTCCTCGCCGCGCAGGCGGTGGAAGGCGGAGAAATCGTTCCGGCCGAGAAGGAAGTAGATCGCGGTGAACGCCGGCCGCGGTCCCGGATATCCGGGGATCCCTTCGATGGAGAGGGTGGAGCGGTGCACCTCCCGGAACCATCCTCCCTCCGGGTGCCGCGTAAGGCGGTATGCGGAGACGATCTCCTCGAGTTCCACGTCCTCCCCCGGCCCCCGGTTCGACCTCCGGTCGGGCGACATCCCGTCCGTCTTTTCATTTTGCCTCGCGGGCATCTCAACCCGCGAGCCACAAATGAGCCGCGTCCGGACTATCTCGCGAGATTCGGATAGAGCCGGGCGCCGACGACGGTCAGCACGGCCAGGGAAAGAGCGAGAATCGCAAGATCGAACCCGGTGCCGTGGAGCGACGCGCCGCCCCGGATCATCAGCGCCCGCATTGCATCCACCTCGTAGGTGAGCGGATTGACGCGGGCGATCGCCTTGAGCCAGCCCGGCATGATGTCCACGGGATACATCGCATTGCTGGCGAAGAACAACGGCATGGTCAGGATTTGCCCGATGCCCATGAACCGCTCCCGCGTTTTGACGATGCACGCGATGATCAGGGAGAAGGTCGAGAAGAGCGCCGCGCCGAGCAGCACGGTCAGAGCCACGCCGGCCAATGCCGCCGGGTTCCAGTTCATTGCCACGCCCAGCGTCCAGGCGAGCAGATAGACGATGACCGCCTGCGAAAGACCTCGCAGCCCGGCCGACATCGCCTTTCCCAGCACCAGCGCCGTTCGCGACGCCGGGCTGACGAGCAATTTGTGCACCAGGCCCAGGTCCCGTTCCCAGATGACCGCGATCCCGTAGAAGATCGCGATGAACAACACGCTCTGCGCCAGCACTCCCGGCGCCAGGAAATCGAGATAGCGCAGGTCGCCCGTGGGAATGGCGTGTACCCGCGTGAAGACCTCGCCGAAGACCACCAGCCACAGCGCCGGCTGGAGGGCCCGCGTCAGCAGTTCGGTGGGGTCGTGACGCAACTTGCGCAGTTCCATTTCCGCCAGCGTGGCGCACTGGGCAAGCCATCGCGACGCCCGGGCCGGAGCCGGGTCAGCCGAGGCGTGCAATATTTCGTCGAGTCCGGGAGATGTCACGGTAGTTTCCACCCTGTTCCGTTTCCAGCGGCCGGCCGGTGCAGGAGGCGAATACCTCGTCCAGCGTCGCGTCGGGCCGGCCGACGGCCCGCTTCAGTTCCGCGGGGCTGCCGGAGGCCGCAACGCGGCCGAGATTCAGAATCGTCAGCCGGCCGCACAATACGTCCGCTTCGTCCATGAAATGGGTCGTCAGAAACACGGTCATGCCGTAATCTCGGGCAAGCGCCCGCACTTGCCGCCAGACCGCCTGCCGCGCAACCGGATCGAGACCGACGGTCGGCTCATCCAGGAATAGCACGCGCGGCCGGTGCAGCATGGCCATCCCCAGTTCCAGCCTTCGCACCATTCCCCCGGAATAGCCGCGCACTTCCCGGCCGGCGGCCTCCGACAAGCCCGCAAATTCCAGGGCTTCCTCGATGCGGCGCCGGCGGAGAGCCCGGGAGACGCCGTAGAGCCTGGCGAAGATGAGAAAGTTCTCGTACCCGGTCAGCGCGCCGTCCACCGAGACAAGCTGCGGCACGTAGCCGATGGCGGCGCGAACCCGGGCCGGATCCCGCCGGATGTCGTATCCGGCCACCAAAGCCGTCCCGGCCGTCGGCGGCAACAGGGTCGTCAACATCTTGATGACGGTGGTCTTTCCGGCCCCGTTCGGGCCGAGCAGACCGAACACTTCACCCGCTTCGACCGTGAGGTTCAGGTCGTGGACGGCGGTGATCTCCCCGAACCGCCGCGTCAAGGACAAGGTTTGCAGGATGCTCATCGCGGCCGCCTACCGTTCCCGTCCGGACGTCTCCGGTTGGAAGCTCGACCGGAGGATCCGCATGGCGGCGTGGATCGTCTGCCGCTGCGTCGGGGTCAACGACGCGACGACGGTCGCCAGTTTCCGCCGGGCCGCCATCCGCGCGGCATGCCACGTCTCCCGCCCGCGCGGGGTCGCGGAAAGCGCCACCCGCCGGCGGTTGGTGACCGGGATCTTCCGGATTACGAGCCCGTTCCGGACAAGCCTCTCGATGAGGCGCGAAGCCGCCGGCGCCGACAGCCCCAGAAAGTCGGCTACGTCCGAGAGCGACGCGGACCGGCTGCGGACGAGGAAGCCGAGCGCACGAAACTGCGGCACCGACAGGTCGGCATCCCGGTGAGACCGCATCTCCGAGCGGATCGACCTGGCGATTGCGGGCACCGTATCGAGAATCCCGGCGGCACACCGTCCCGCGGCGCAACGGCCATAAGTTGTATTATGCAACTGTTGCATGTGCTAATTATATGCGGGCCGCGGGTCCCAGTCAAGGGGGGGGAGCTCGGTCCCCGACGGCGCCGTCGACGACGATCCCGGTTCCGCCTCGCCTTCGCGTCAAAGGCGCGGTGCGAAGAAGGGGCGGGAACCGGCAACGGGCCGGCCTGCGACCGGGACTGTCGCCTCCGCCTGATATAGAATGGGCGTCAACTTGGCCGGGGGGTCGTCGGTTGAGCGAGGTTCTCCATTTTCTTTTAGTGCCTGACCGGGCCGCCGCGCGCAGGGTGCGCAGGGCCGTCGCGTCGCGTGGCGCGTGCGCCGGGACGGTCGTGGGAACGCGGAAGAAGCTGGTCGACGAGGCGCGCAAGGCGTACCTTGTGCCGGAACCCGATCCGGGCTGGAGGACCCGGCTGGCGCAAACCGTCGGCGAGATCGAAGATGCTTTCTGGGCGGCCAGTTCCATGGCCGATCCGGAGGGAACGGCCGGGGTCCTCGGGGAGGAGTTGGAACGCCTCCTTGTCGCGCTCGGCCCCGGGAAGCCGCTCGCGCCCCGTCTTCCCGCGGCGCGCCTCTCGGAGCGGGGTGGGAAACACCTGGGCGACCTCTCGCGGCTGCACGAGGCCATGGGGCGGGAGCTGCCGCCCCAGCTTGCGGCGGTAGAGGCGCTGCTG
>CAYWOT010000224.1:0-4247 GCA_964459975.1 uncultured bacterium | reverse complement strand
TGTACGTCAACGACAACCTTGTCGGCACTACGACGGACAACACGTTTACTTCCGGAGCCCCCGGGATCTGGATCTACCTTACCGGCTCGTCGATCACCCTCGACGATTGGCAAGGCGGAAGTCCGTAGCGCGTGCCGACGACACTCTGAGGTAGTCGCTTCGGGGGCCCGAAAATCCTAAACTTGGGACTTTCGGGCCCCGGCCGTTTTCCGGTCGGAAGCGGCCGGACGTAAGCGGGCGATCCGATGCCGGGGCGTACGTCGCCCTGCGAGAATTCCCCGTTCCGGCTCACGCCACCGATACGCTTACGGTCGCAACCCCCGTTTCCAGAATTGCGCGAAAAAAGGAAGCGGCAGCGACAACTCCCGCGGCCTCTTTCCGACTACCCGGCCCGGAAAGGTTCCGCACCGCCGGATCCGCCGATCACCCAAAGGACTCCGCGATCGTATTCAATCGCGACCGGACGCCCCGAATCCGGATGGAAATAGACGTTTCCTTCGAATTGCCGACCGACGTCCTCCTCGACCTCCGAGGGATGGATCCAAATCTGCGCTCTCCACGCATTCGGGTCTCGGATCTGCCCGGACTGTTCGGTGAGGACGGCATAGTAGGTGGCGTCGCCGGCGTCTTCCTCGACTTCCATCTTTACGGTCATCGCTCTGGGCAGCGTGGTTCGCACCACCCTCGTAACTTCCCGAGTCCAGCGGGTGGTCACGCGAAAAAGGGCGATTCCGGCCAGGGTCAAAACCAACGCCGCAAGCAGCAAGAAGGTCTTTCCCTGATAGTCCCCTGCATGCTCCGGGGACACTCCGAACAAAGACGGCCTTACGTCGAGGACGAAAACGCTCAACCCGGCAAGCGATAGGCCGACGGAGGCGATGATCGAGACCCGGACACGACGGTTCAGTTGCGCAAAATCCTGGGAACGGGGCATAAGGAGATCCTCGCTACGGATCATGCCACCGATACCCTTAGGGCCGCCACCCCCGGGACCTCCGCGACCAACCGGTCGCCCGAAACGATCCGGCCGACGCCGGCGGGGGTCCCCGTGAGAATGACGTCGCCGGGGTCCAGCGTAAATCGGCCGGACATGTACGCGATGATCGCGGGGATCCGGTGGATCATGAGCGACGTGTTCCCGTCCTGGCGCGTCTCGCCGTTGACCGTCATCCGGATCGTGAGGTTCTGCGGGTCGGCGACCTTTGCCGCCTCCACAAAGTCGGAGAGCGGGCAGGCGGTGTCGAATCCCTTGGCGATCTCCCACGGCAGTCCCTTCTTCTTGAGCTCGCTCTGGACGTCCCGCAGAGTGAGATCGATGCCCACCCCGTAGCCGGCGACGTGCTCCATCGCGCGGGCTTCCGGGATCTCCTTTCCCGTCTTGCCGATCAGCAGGGCGAGCTCCGCCTCGAAATGGCAGTCGCGCGAGTAGGGTGGGATGATGATCTTCTCCCCGTCGCCGATGATCGAGGAAGAGGGCTTCATGAAGACCAGCGGCGCATCCGGGGTCGGGTTCCCAAGCTCCTCGATGTGCTCGACGAAGTTTCGCCCGATGCAGAGGATCTTTCCGATGGAGAAACGCTGACCGTTTGCCAGACGTGCCGTCTTCATCGCGCCCTCTCCTGTTCCCGGCGAGTTCCGCGGCGGACGCGCACTCCGCCGTGCACCATCTCTTGGATCGCCGGCTCGAAGAAGTGATCGAGCTCCGTGGAGTCCGGCCTGCTTGCCTCGTCCAGCCGAATCTCCGTTTCCTTCGGCAGGCGAAGACCGACCGCCGACAGATTCCCGTCGAGCTGCTCCCTGCGCGTGGCTCCGATGAGGACGCTCGTCACGTGGGGGCGCGCCATCACCCACGCCAGGGCGACCTCGGACGGCGTCCTGCCGAGTTCCTTTGCGGCCGCGAGAAGCGCGTCGAGGATCTCCCAGTTCCGTTCCCGCTTCGAAAATTTCGCCAGAACCGGATTCCCGGAGTCCTTGGTCTCGAGCACCCGGCCGGCGCCGACGATCTTCCCGTCCACCCGTCTGTACTTCCCGGTCAGGAAACCGCTTGCGAGCGGGCTCCACGGAACGATCGAGATGTCGGTCTCCGCGGCGAGCGGAACGTGCTCGCGTTCCAGACTGCGGGACACCAGGGAATACTCGAGCTGCAGGAGGGCGAGCGGTTCGTACCCCCTGACCTCCGCGAGGGTCTGGGCGCGCGCGGCGTACCACGCCGGCACGTCGCTGAAGCCCATGTGCCGGACCTTTCCGGCGCGGACGGCGTCGTCGAGCGTCCTCATCACCTCTTCGACCGGCGTCACGCGGTCCCACGCGTGGAGAATGTACAGGTCGACGTAGTCGGTCCGAAGGCGGCGAAGGGATCCGTCGAGGGCACGCAGAACGTTCTTGCGCCCGTTGCCGCCCGCATTCGGATTTCCCGCCTGCGCGTTGAACGAGAACTTGGTGGCGATGACGACTTCATCCCGCGAGCCGCTCTCCCGAACGAGCTCGCCGAGCCACGTTTCGCTCTCGCCGCCGGAATACATGTCCGCCGTGTCGAAGAAGTTCCCGCCGCATTCGCGATACCGGTCGAAGATCGAGCGGGCGGCCTGCTTGTCGGCTCCCCACCCGTAGGTCATCACGCCCAGGCCAAGCGGCGAGACCTTGAGGCCCGTGCGTCCCAGTGTTCGGTACTCGTCCATCCGGATTTCCGCAGACCGTGCCATTCCCGGCCTCCTTTCGACCTTGCCGGAGCCCGTATGATCCTCGCATCCGCTATAGGGCAAGATCCTTGAATTAGCCTTAGGACGTCGAAGGACCCCCGGAAGGATCGCCCGGTCGTCTTGACCTCTATCGAGACCGTGCCTGTGACCGGGCTCGTCCGGGATCGTATCCGTCCCGCCAGATCGCCAGGCGGACGACCGAGGCGTCGTCGCCGTTCGCCCCGAACCAGGAATCGACGGCGTAGAACACACCGGTGTCGGTCTGTTCCACGACGGCGGTGTTGTGAGGCTTCTCCAGGGTAAGAATTCCCCGGTGGGCGGGATACCGGACGCGGTGCCAGCGAAACAAGTGCTGTCTCTGAAACAGTCGCAGATAGACCGTCGTATTGAGGGCTTCGGATATGCAGTCGAGCTGGTGGCTTCGGTAGCTCGACTTCTGCGTATTGCGCGCCTCGTCGGCGAACGTATCGTTCTTCGGACCGACCAGGCGCTCCATCAGGCCGACGGCCCGGGCGATGGTCCGTCGTTCCCCCGCAGCGCTCTCGGACGGCGGCGTGAACAGGTCGACCACCTGTTGCCACTCCTGGCGGGAAAACCGTACGACGGATCGCTCGGAGCACCCGGAACGACTGCAGGTCGTGAATTGCTCAAAGGTCGTTGGGGCCTCGATGTCGTAGAGGGCCAAAAGCCTGTCCGGGTCTTTCGCCGCGTGATAGGTCAGACCCGCGCACCCCGCCGCGAACAAAAGCATGAGCGTCGTCATCGTTCGCACGATGGAAACCACACCCTGGCGACGTATGGGACGATTGTACCCGGAAGTCACTGGGTGTCGACCCGGGCCGTCATCCCGGGACCGGACTTCTTCCCGAGAACGCATTCTGCACCACGAGATACAACACCGGCAGGCAAATCAGGACGAGGGGCAAGGCGATCAGCAGCCCCGAGATGATGGCGATGGCCAACGGGGTCTGCATGGCCGCGCCGGTGCCGATACCGAGAGCCAGAGGCAGGAGCGCGAGAATGGCGATGACGGACGTCATGATGATCGGACGCATGCGCATCCGGCCGGCGTGAATCAGCTCCCCGGGATTCCGGGTCCCCGCCGGGCCCAGTTCCGCGAAATAGAAGACGGCGATCTCGGTGACCATGCCGACGATCATCGTCATGCCCATCATGGCCGAGATGTTGAGTTCCGTTCCCGTGACCCACAACCCGAGGAAGACCCCGCTGATCGACAGGAGGGTCGTCACGAGGATGCTGAACACGATGGCAAAGCGCTCGTAGAGAAACAACAGGAGAACGACGACGATCATGGTGGCGCTCACGAAGACCATCACCAGGTCACGGAACGACTTCTGCTGCTCCCGGTAGAGCCCCCCGTACTCGATCGTGACCCCTCCCGGCAACGGAAAGCGGCCAAGAACGGATTGGATCTCCTGCATGGTGGATCCCAGGTCCCGCCCCTCGATCCGTGCGGTGACCGCAACCATCTGGCGCAGATCTTCCCGCTGCACTTCCGGTAGCCGAAGTCCACATTGCAGATCTTCT
>CAYWOT010000223.1:0-4378 GCA_964459975.1 uncultured bacterium | reverse complement strand
ACTTGTACCCAATCGCCTGGCGAATCTTGCTCAGATCCGGAACCCGGCGGCGCAGACGAGCCTTGGGTTCCTGTACGCCAACGGCGAAGGAGTTCCCGCGAACGTCGGGGAGGCGGTGAAGTGGTACCGGAAGGCCGCTGAGCAGGGAGATCCGGTCGCCCAGAACAACCTCGGCGACCTGTACGCGACGGGCGCCGGCGGCCCCCGGAACGACGCCGAGGCGGCGGCGTGGTTCCAGCGCGCCGCGGCACAGGGATACCCGCCCGCCCAGACGAATCTCGGGTACCTGTACTACCAGGGACGCGGCGTGCCGCGGGACATCGCCGCGGCGGCCTCCTGGTTCCGCAAGGCCGCGGAGCGGGGCGACGTCGCCGGCCAGACCAACCTCGGGTATCTCTATTCCGCGGGACACGGCGTCCCGGTGGACTACACGGAGGCGGCAAAGTGGTTTCGGCGCGCCGCCGAGCACGGGGACGCCGCCGCTCAGACCAAACTGGGCCTCCTCTACTTCAACGGCAGGGGCGTGCCCCGAAACTATGCGGCGGCGGCGCGCTGGTACCGCCGGGCGGCGGAACAGGGGAACGCGGAGGCGCAGAACAACCTCGGCATGATGTACGAGTACGGGAAGGGAGTCGCCCGCAACGAGCAGGAGGCCCTGCGATGGTTCCGCCTGGCGGCCGAAGGGGGAAACGGGACGGCGATCACCAACATCGAGAAGATCCGCCGGCGCAACCGCCGTCCCTGACCGTCCGCGCCCGTCGGCGGCGGTCCGGGGCCCGGGGCGGCCCCGCCGCCGCGCCGGTCTCTTCGATGCCGCAGACGACGCGGCTCATCACCGTGCCGCGTCCGGAAGCGGTCATCTTCGACTTCGACGGCGTCATCGCCGACACGGAGCCGCTGCACTTCGAGGCGCTGCGGGTCGTGCTCCGCGACCACGGCATCTCGATCCGGTGGCGGGAATACGCGGACCGCTGCATGGGGCTCGACGACCGCGATGCGTTCCGGGAAGCCTTTCGCGGTCGCGACCTCGACGACCGGGCGCTTGCGGACCTGGTCGCGGCCAAATCGCGGATCTTCCGGGACGTCATCGATCGCGGGGTCCGCCCGTGCGCAGGAGCGGTCGACGCAATCGCGTCCCTGCAGGCGGCCGGAATTCCGCTGGCGATCAGCAGCGGCGCGCTGCGACGCGACATTCTGCCGATTCTCGCGACGCTCCACCTGACGGGATGCTTCCGCACGATCGTGGCCGCCGACGACGTCCGGAAGAGCAAACCGGATCCGGAACCGTATACGCGGGCGTTCCGCCGCCTCCGCCGGACGCACCCCTCACTCTCGTCCCCGGAGAAAAGCCTCGCCGTCGAGGACACCCCCGCCGGAATCCGGTCCGCGAAGACCGCCGGCCTGCGGGTGCTCGCGGTGGAAGGCAGCCACCCCGCGCGCGAACTCGCCGAAGCCGACCACATCGCCGGATCGCTCGTCCGCGTGCGCTTTTCCTGAAGGGGAACCACGCCCCGCTACGGCGCCAGCCCTGCCAGGCGCTCGATGATCGGCGGGATCAGCGCGGTCGCCAGCCGCGTGACAGAGCCTCCGCCCAGGACGACCTCGAGCTTCCCTCCGCAGACTTCCTCCGCAAGGTCGCACATCAGGCGGGCGATGCCCCGGTAGCATGGCCCCGTGAGTCCGATGTCGCCGTAGTCGCCCCGGTGCGTGTCGAACCCGAAATACCAGAACAGCAGATCCGGACGAAAGCGCCTCGCCCGCCCGGGGAACTGCTCCTCCACCAGGCGCAGATAGCGGTCGTTCGCCGACTCCGCGCCTTCGGGCACGGGGCCGACGGCGTCCACTTTCGTGCCGTCGGGGGATTCGTAGCCGGCGCCGCACAGGCAGACGTGGAGGACGTCCGGGTCCCCCTCGACCAGCTCGCGGGTGCCATCTCCGTGATGGGCATCGGTGTCGAGTATCGCGAACCGCCGGAGTCCGAACTTCTCCCGGAGGTTGACGATGCACAGCACGACGTCGTTGAAGCAGCAGTATCCGCCGAACGAGTCGCGCCCCGCGTGGTGACCGCCGGCGCCGATGAACGCGAAGGCGTTCCGGATCTCGCCGGAGGCGATCTTCTCCCCCGCCATCACCACGCCCCCGGCGGAGTGCCAGGCGGTCGAACACAGGGGATCCGCCTTGACGCCTTCGAGAAGCGAGGCCGTGTGAACCTTCCGCACCAGCTCCGGCGAAACGGGGACCGGCTCGTAGAGCCGCGCGCGGCCCCCGCCGAGCACGTCCTTCAGGGCCCCGGGGAAATCCGCCAGCCGCGCCCCGACCGTCAGGTAGCTTCGCCGGGAGAACGACGGATGATAGAAGACGCCGGTGGTCGTCCGGACCATGCCTTCCTCCCGGATCGCCGGCCTCCGGCCGCCCGCCGAACGGAAGGCCCCCGCGGCCGTCCGGACGCCGCGTTCTGGAACCGGACGGCGCCTATTCCCTCGGGACCAGGACGATCTCGATTCTCCGGTTCATCGCCCGCCCCTCCGGAGTGCCGTTGTCGCCGATCGGCCGGTACTCTCCGTACGCGTCGGCCGATAGACGGGCGGGGTCGATCCCCTCCTCCTGCAGAAACCGCGCGACGTTTACGGCCCGGGCCGCCGACAGCTCCCAGTTCGTCGGGTACTTCCGGGCCAGGCTTCCGGCGATGGGAACGTTGTCCGTGTGCCCCTCGATCCGGATCGCCTTGTCGGACGCCTCCTTCAGGATCGGGACGACCTTCTTGAGGACCGCAAGGCCCTCCTTCTTGACCTCCGCCCGCCCCGTGTCGAACAGGACGGCGTCGACCACGTTGACCGTCAGCTTCCCGCGCAGCTCCGAGATGGTCACCTGTCCCTGGGCGATCTCCGTCTTCATCTTCTTCAGGAGGTTCTCGTAGGTGGAGCTGACGGTCTGGACCTTCTCCTTCTGGGCCTTCCTCAAGTCGACGATGTCCTGCCTGAGCTTCCCGTTTTGCGTTTCCAGGACGGCGATGCGGCCCCGAAGCTCCACGATCGTCTGGGACAGGGAATCCGAGCGCGCCTTCAAGACGCCCTCGAGCTGCCGGTTGTCCGCCGACAGTTTGTCCCGTGCCGCGGTCATCGCCTGGAGGTTGCCCGAAAGCTCCGCGACCTTCGCCTTGAGCTTCCGGTTCTCCTCCCGCAGATCGTCGTATCGCTGCTGGAGCGCGGTCAGGCGCTCGTGCAGATCGTTGGCTTCGGCCACCTTCTTCGCGTAGGTGCTCTCGAATCTCGTGCATGCGCCCGTTGCGAGCACAAGCGATGCGACGGCTGCCAGCAGCAGCATCCTCTTCCCCATCACGCCCCTCCTCGCGCGCTCCTAAGATCGACGGCTTGCAATCCCGGACGTCTTACGCATCCCGGGACTTCCCACGGCCATGCTACTACAGAAGCGGGACGGCGCGAACCGTCCGCCGGCGCGGCGGCCCCGCCCATCGCGCGGGTCGGCGGCACGATCGGCGCTTCGGCGAGGAGCGAAGCCGTCGTGCGGGTCTTGGAGCCGAGCACGACGACGCCGTCGTCGTGCGGCTCCATCACGCTCACGTGCACGTCGGGATTGTGCCGCTCTGAGGGGCGCCTTCGGTTCTCCATCGGCACATTCGGGGTCCGGCTTTCCCGGATCCGCTATCTTCGGTCGAGCACCTCGCGGATCTTGCGCGCCAGGGAAGCCGGCCCGTACGGCTTGGGAAGCAAAGGCACCCCCGGGATCAGGACGAACGATTCGTGGACGGCGTCGACGTTGTACCCGCTCGTGAATACCACCTTGAGGTCCGGCCGTTCCCGCCGCATCTCCTCGTAGGCGTCCCTGCCCCCTTTCCGCGGCATGACCACGTCCAGGAACGCCAGGTCGATGCGGGCGGCGTTCTTCCGGAACAGGTCGAGCGCTTCCTCGCCGTTGCGCGCCACGAGGACCGTGTAATCCAGCTCCTGGAGGACCCGTTCGGCGAGCGTCCGCACCATCTCCTCGTCCTCCGCCAGCAGGATGGTCTCGGCGCCGCCGCGGACCGGCGCGGTCTCGGCCGCACGCGGCCCCCCCGGCCGGGACACGACGGCGGGCAGGTAGATCTTGAACGTCGTGCCCTCTCCCGGATCGCTGTAGAGATGGACGAACCCCCCGTTCTGCTTGACGATTCCGTACACCACCGACAGGCCCAGACCCGTGCCCTTCCCGGGTTCTTTCGTGGTGAAGAAAGGCTCGAAGGCGCGCAGACGGGTCGCCTCGTCCATCCCAGCGCCCGCGTCGGACACCGAGAGCAGCACGTACCGGCCGCTCCGCATGTACGGATGCTGCCGCACGTCCTCCTCTTCCAGGACGGTCTCCTCGGTCGTCACGACAAGGC
>CAYWOT010000222.1:0-4399 GCA_964459975.1 uncultured bacterium | reverse complement strand
GCAACGGCGTCGTCGGGAAGGGCGGGACGTCCGAGATCCCGTCCGCCGCGCCCAAAAGCTCCGAGCCGAGCACGATCCGGTACACGATCGCCCCGAACCCGAGCGTCGCCATGGCGAGGTAGTGCCCCGAGAGCCGAAGGACCGGTCCCCCCACGGCATAGGCGATTCCGATGGTCGCCAGGACCGCGACGACGCACGCCGCCCAAGGCTGAACGGTCAACAGCGTCCCTCCGTACAGGTCGGTCCGCGAAGTCAGGATCCCGGCCGAAGCAAGCCACCGGACGCCCGCCCCCACGTGGGAGGACAGGTCGTGGGTCGTCAGCAGCGCGGAGATGTAGCCGCCGATCGCGAAGAACCCCGCGTGCCCGAGCGAGATCTGCCCGGCGTACCCGACGAGAAGGCACAGCCCCACGGCGAGAAGCGAGTAATACGCGGCCATCGTAAGCTGGGTGAGATGGTACGGATTCCCGGTGGCCCAGGTGGCCAGCTGGATGGCCACGATCAGGCCGGCGAACGCCGGGATCGCGACGGTTTGACCCCGCATCAGAACTCCTTGAGCCTTGCCTCTTCCGCGCTGCCGAAGAGCCCGCTCGGTTTCACGAAGAGCACGAGCAGAAGGATCGCGATGGCGATCACGTCCTTGTAGGCCGCCGGCAGGATCGAGACGCTGAACGCCTCGAGCAGCCCGAGGATCATGCCCGCCGCCGCGGCCGCCCCGCTGTTTCCCAGCCCCCCGAGGATCGCAACGGCGAATCCCTTGATCGCCAGCGGCGTGCCGCTGTCGTACCGGACGTACGTGATGGGGGAAACGACGCAGCCGCCGACCGCCCCGATCGCCGCGCTCAACAGAAACGACAGGGTCACCATGTTCTTCGCGCTGATGCCGCACAGCCGGGCGGCGTCCCGGTTCGCGGCGCAGGCCCGCATCTGCCGCCCCAGGAGCGTGTAGCGGAAGAACACGCTCAGGGACACCACGCCGAGCGCGCACGCGCCGACGACCCAGAGCACCTGCGGGGAGACGAAGACGCCTCCCAGGTGCAGGGCCGTCACGGACGTGCCGGTGAAATACGGAAGGGCGCGGAAACTCTCCCCCCACACGTGCAGGGCCACCTCGCGGATCAGGATCGAGAGGCCGATGGTGATGATGATCATCCGCAGCACCGACGGCCGGTAGAGCCACCGGATGAACAGGATCTCGACGAGCGCGCCGATCGCCGCCGTCGCGAGCACCGCCCCGACGATGGACGCCGGAAGCGGGAGGAACCGGTGAAGCGTGACGGCGATCATGCCGCCGAGCATGACGAACTCGCCCTGGGCGAAGTTGATGATGCCCGTCGCGTTGTAGATGATGTTGAACCCGATGGCGACGACCGCGTAGATCGTCCCGTACGTGATCCCGGCCACCGCGTACTGAAAGAACAGAGAGACGTTCATGCCGCGCCGCCAGGCGGCGGGAGGCACCCGCGCACCCGCGGGTGCCTCCCCAACCGCTCCGCCCGCTCCCCTCTATTTCTCAAGCAGGACGAATTTCCCGTTCTTGACGGTCAGCATCACGAAGGCGTTCACATCCAGGCCGTTGTGGTCCGTGGGCGAAAGGTTGAAGATCCCGCCGGTGCCGACGACCCCTTTGAGATGCTCGATGGCCGACCGGACGGCGCCCTCGTTCACGCGGCCCGCCTTCTCAAGGCCCCTCTTCAGGAGGAGAAAGGCGTCGTAGGCATGTCCCCCGAACGTGCTCGCCTCCTCGTGATACCGCGACTCGTAGTCCTTCTTGTACCGGAGGAGGACCGCCTTCTGCGGATTGCTGTCCGGAAGCTGGTCGGCGACGAGGAGGCGTCCCGCGGGGAACATGACGCCGTCCGCGGCCGGGCCGGCGGCCTGCACGTACTTGATGTTTCCGAACCCGTGGCTCTGAAAGATGGCCCCCTTGAATCCGATCTGCCGGGCGTTCTTGATCACGATCGACTGCGCCGGCACGATGGACCAGTTCACGAGCGCCTGAACGCCGGCCGCCTTGATTTTCGTCACTTCGGCCGTCAGGTCGCTGGCGGCCTTGTCGTACACCTCGCTGGCGACGATGGTGATGCCGTACTTCGGCGCGAGCTTTTCGAGCTGCGCCTTCCCCGCTTTCCCGAAGCCCGTATTCCCGACCAGAACGCCGATGCGCGAAATCTTCATCTTCTGCATCTGCCCGTAGATCTTGCGGACCGCGTCGCTGTCGTTCTGCGGAGTCTTGAACACGTATTTCGCCACCGGGTCGACGATCACCTCGGCCGCCGCGCACGACAGGAGGATCGTCTTGCCCTCCTCGGCCAGCCCCTTGATCTTCATCGTCTCTCCGCTCGTCGACGGCCCGATGATCGCGAAGACCTTGTCCTCCTCCATCAGCTGCTTGGCGAAGGAGACCGCCTTCTCCGGGGAGGCCCCGGAATCCTTGATGATCAGCTCGATCTTTCTCCCGAGAATCCCGCCCTTGGCGTTCTGCTCCTGTACGAGCATCTTGAGCGTCTTCGCTTCGGGAGCGCCGAGAAACGACGCAGGCCCCGTCACCGACAAAATCGCGCCGATCTTGATCGGGGGCCCGGCCGCCCGGACGGACCCGCCCGCCAGCAGCGCAAGCGCCGCGACTGCACCGATGATCCCGCTCCTCCCCCTCATGTGCTCCTCCTTGCTCCGTGAAATTTCCGCCTTTTGGCCCGCGGACGACGGACCGGATCGCCCGGCGCCGGGGGCCTACGGCGGATCGTCGTTCCGAGCATCGTCGCTACAACGCATACACCTCGTCGCCCCGGAGGACGCGAACGCCTGCCGCCATGAGCACCCGGATCGCCTCGTCGGGATCGTCGAACCGGAAAATGATGATGGCGTTGTCGCCCGACCGCTGCACGAACGCGTACATGTACTCCACGTTGATTCCCGCCCCGTCCAACGCCTTGAGGATCCCGCCCAGGCCTCCCGGGCGGTCCGGGACCTCGAGGGCCACCACCTCGTTCTTTCCCACCGTGAAGCCCTTTTCCTTGAGGACGCGCTTGGCCTGGTCCGTCCGGTCGACGATCAGCCGCAGGATGCCGAAATCGGCCGTGTCGGCCAGGGACAGCGCCCGGATGTTGACCCCCGCCCCGGACAGGACGTTCGTCACTTCGGCCAGCCGTCCGGACTTGTTCTCGAGGAAGATCGAAATCTGCTCCACCTTCATGGCAACCTCCGAGTCGATCTCCATCCGTTCGTTGCGACCGACTCGCCCGCCGAAGCCCCGGCCCGGTTCCCCTGGGGATCTCGGGCAAAGGCGGGCCAGCCCTCGTCTTGCTCCGCGCCCTCCCTCCTTCGCAGGCGGCGACCGCGGGCAGGGGGGACGTTCTTGGCTGTTCCTCTTCCGTATCGCAAGAGCGTCCCCCTTGAACCCTTACAGCTTCCGGTTGTCGATCACCCGCTTGGCCTTTCCCTCGCTTCGCTGGATCGTCTTGGGCTCCACCAGCTTCACCTTGCTCGAGACGCCGAGCAGGTCCTTGATCTCGTGCTCGATCCGCCTGGCCAACGTCTCCAGCCCCTTGATCTCGTCCGAGAAGACCCCTTCCCCCACTTCGACCTGCACCTCGAGGACGTCCATGGAGCCGTCCCGGGAGACGATCAGCTGGTAGTGGGGCTCGACGCCCTCGATCGTCATCAGGACCGACTCGATCTGGGACGGAAAGACGTTGACCCCCCGGATGATGAGCATGTCGTCGGTCCGGCCCGAGATCCGGTCCATCCGCACATGGCTCCGGCCGCAGGAGCAGGGGGAGACATCGAGACGCGAAATGTCGCGCGTCCGGTAGCGGATCACGGGAAACGCTTCCTTGGTGATCGTGGTGAAGACGAGCTCCCCCGTCTTGCCGTAAGGGAGCACTTCCCCCGTCGAGGGGTCGATGATCTCCGCGATGAAGTGGTCCTCGAAGATGTGCAGGCCCCGCTTTTCCTCGATGCACTCCGACGCCACGCCCGGACCGATGACCTCCGAGAGCCCGTAGATGTCGAGCGCGCTGATCTTGAGCTTCTTCTCGATTTCCCCGCGCATCGATTCGCTCCACGGCTCGGCGCCGAACAGGCCGCACTTCAGCCGCAAGGACGCGGGGTCGACTCCCTCCTCCGCCATCACTTCGGCGAGATTGAGCGCATAGGAGGGGGTACAGAGGAGGATGGTGGACCCGAAATCCTGCATGAGCATGATCTGGCGCTTGGTGTTTCCGCCCGAAATCGGGATGACGGTCGCCCCGATCTTTTCCGCACCGTAGTGGGCGCCCAGTCCCCCCGTAAACAGGCCGTATCCATATGCGTTGTGGACCACGTCCCCCCTCGTCGTCCCCCCGCATGCGAGCGTGCGCGCCATGAGCTCCGCCCAGGTGTCGATGTCGCGGCGCGT
>CAYWOT010000221.1:0-4497 GCA_964459975.1 uncultured bacterium | reverse complement strand
GGCCGCGGCGTAGATCATGATCCAGGCGGCCAGGATCCCCATGGCGAAAAGGACCCAACGCCCGGCTCCGGCCGCGGCGGCTCCGGGACCCACGAACGGCGCGATGACGAACCCGGAAAAGGGCACGCATCCCAGGAACACGACGATATACCCGGCCCGGGCGCGCGCCGAGACGAAGTACGCGCCTTCGCTTTTCGCCCAAGCCTGCTCCATCGTTGCCGGCTCCCCTCCCGGCGCCGCCCCTTGGCGCTCTCCTCCCGCCGGGTCGCGGCGAACGGTGCCCGGCGGCTACGGCCTTGCGACCGATGCGGTGAGGGTACCCCCGGCGGACTTCCCGCGCAAGGGCCGGATTTGCGGCGCGGATGCGGGGAGAATCGGACGGCCGGAGAGAGGGCGGCGCTTCGGCCTCTTGCGCCCGACGGCGCTCCTTTGAAGGAAAGAATGCGCCGAAGAGCCCTCCTTAGGGACGTGGGGCGGCAAAAGGGGGGGCCGCCCGGTTGGGCGTCCCGTCAGCCGGACTCGCCCCACTCGTCCTTGCGGAAGGAGTCGAACACGGCGTCTCCGGCTCGTCCGAAGAAGACGAACTGGCTCCGCTCGTCCCGCATGGAGACGACGGTCACGGGGTACCGGAACAGGTTGGTGCGCACGCAGCGCGACATCTCGGAGCGCGGGAGAAAGAGCGGGGGATGGAGAAAGCGCAGAAAAAAGACCACGGAAACGCCGATGCCCTCCGGGGAAAGCCACACGATGCTTCCCCAGTACGAGACGGGGAACCACCCGCCGGAGAGCGTGAGTCCGGCGAACAGGAATCTCCGGTCGAACGACTGGCCCCTGCGCCGGGGAAACCGCTTTGCGAGCATTCTCCAACCGGTTGCCCGGGAGAGCAGGGCGCTGAACAGCAGCAGCAGCGCCAGGCCGCCGACCGAGACCCAGATGGGGATGTCGCGAAGCGCCGTCATTGCGCGGCCTCGCCGGGAATCGGAGGCCGGGCCGCGGGAACCGGCTTCCCGACCTTTCGTGTCGTCTGCGCAGGACGGTGCATTCAGATCGCCTTGGACCAGGCCAGCCGTTTTTCCAGCCAGCGGGAGAGGGTCGTGAACGCGTAGCAGAAGATGAAGTAGACGACGGCGATGAACAGGAAGATTTCCGCCGGATAGACCAGGGTCCGGTTGTTGATCTGCGTCGCCACGTACGTCAGCTCCGGGACGCCGACGATGAATGCGAGCGACGTGTCCTTGATGAGCGACACGAACTGGTTCACGAACGACGGGATCATGTTCCGCAGCGCCTGCGGCAGGATGACGTAGGCCATGGTGTGCCGGTGGGTGAGTCCGGTGGAGAGAGCGGCCTCGGTCTGCCCCCTCGGAATCCCCTCGATCCCCGCCTTGACGATCTGCGACATGTAGGCCGACGTAAAGAACGTGAGGGCCAGGATGACCGTCCGGCTCTCCGGAACCGGCCTTCCCATCAGGACCGGGAAAAGGAAGTACATCCAGAAGATGACCATGATGAGCGGCATCCCCCGCACGAACTGGATCAGCGCCTCCGACGCGTACCGGACGACGCGGTTGCGGGCGATTGCCAGGAGCCCCAGGATGAGGCCCCCGAAAAAGGAAAGGGTGCAGGAGACGATCGCGAGATAGAAGGTGAGCGCGACCCCCCCCAGCGGCCCGTGAGGGTAGCGCCCGATGAAGAAGTACGTCAGGTTGTCCCCGATGACGTGGAAATCCAGCCCCAGGATCATCTCATCTCGCCTTCAACGGGGAAAGGATCGTTTTGCTGTACCAGGTGACCGCCGCCATGATGACGAGCGAGATGGCGACGTAGATGAGCGTCGCCGCCGAGAACGCCTCGAACCCCCGGAACGTGTAGCTTTCGATCTGGCGCGCCTGGTAGGTGAGCTCGGCGACTCCGATCGTCATCGCCAGCGACGAGTTCTTCGTGACGTTCAGGAACTGGTTGATGAGCGGCGGAATGGTGATGCGGACCGCCTGCGGCAGGATGATGTACCGCATGGCCCCCAGATAGGAGAAGCCCGAGCTGCGGGCGGCCTCCATCTGCTCCCTCGGGATGGAGAGGACTCCGGAGCGGATGTCCTCGGCGATGAAGGCCGAGGTATAGACGGTCAGGGCGATCACGGCGGCGGCGAACTCGAAGTTCGTGGAGACGAGCCAGTTGTTGACGGCCTCGGGGAGCACCTTGTACGACCCGAAGTACCAGAAGAAGAGCTGGACGAGCAGCGGGGTGTTGCGGAAGAACTCGAGGTACCCCAGGGCGAACCAGCGGACGGGCCGCACCTGGCTCATCCGCATGACCGCGATCAGAAGACCCAGGAGAAAGGCGAGGGCGATCGACATCGCCGAGAGCTGGATCGTGACCTTGAGGCCCGATAGCAGCCAGCCCAGATACTTCCCCGAGAGGACGACCGCCCAGTCGAAATGGTAATGCGGCACGCGGATCGGTTCCCGTCCGCTACTTGCCCGCTGTGATCGTAAAGGAGCGTTTCAGCGGTGTGGCGCTGTCCGGTCCGAACCACTTGTCGTAGATCTTTTTCGCCTCGCCGCTCTTTTCCATCTCCACGAGGGTCTTGTTGATGAACGCCAGGAACTTCGGGTTGCCTTTCCGGACCGCGATTCCGTACGGCTCGTTGGAAATCCGGATGTCCGGGATTTCGTACTTTCCCTTGGGGAGCTTCGCGGCCAGGCCCGCCAGGATCGCCGCGTCGGTGGTCACCGCGGCGACCTTTCCCTGCTCCAACGCCAGGACGGCCTGCGGATAGTCGTCGAACGACAGGATGGTCGCGGTGGGAAGGGCCTGCGCCGCGTTTTTCTCCGAGGTGGACCCCTTCGCCGTGCCGATCTTCTTGTGCTCCAGGTCCTTCAAGCTGTGGACCGTCCCTTTCGGCACGAGGAACCCCTGCCCCGTGAGGAAGTACGTGTCGCTGAAATCGACTACCTTGGCCCGCTCGGCGTTCTTCGTCATCGTCGCCGCGATGAGGTCGATGTTGCCTTCCAGAAGCTGCGGGATTCGGGTCGCCGAGGTGACGGGCTTGAGCTCGAGCTTGACGCCGAGCCGCTTGGCGATCGCCTTGACGAAATCGATGTCGTACCCGACGATCATCCGGGTCTTGGGGTCGACGAACCCGAACGGCGGGAGCGAATCCTTGACGCCCGCCACCAGGACCCCTTTGGCCTTGACATCGGCCAGCGTATCGCCCCGGGACGTCCCGGCGAGGAAGGTCCCCGTCAGGAGCAGCGAGAGAATCACGATCAGCGGCTTGCGCATGGTTCGCCTCCTTTTCTGCTGGAAACGATTCAATGCAACGGGGACAGGACCTGCTTGAGGAACTGCCGCGCCCGTTCGTGTTTCGGGTTCTTGAAGAATTCCTCCGGCGGCGCCTTCTCCAGGATGGTGCCGGAATCGATGAAGCAGACGCGGTGGGACACTTCCCGGGCGAACCCCATCTCGTGGGTCACGACGATCATCGTCATGCCCGATTGGGCGAGGTCCTTCATGACGTCCAGGACCTCCCCGATCATCTCGGGATCGAGCGCCGACGTCGGCTCGTCGAAGAGCATGATCTTCGGCTTCATCGCCAGCGCGCGCGCGATCGCCACCCGCTGCTGCTGGCCGCCCGACAGCTGCGACGGATGGGAGTCCCTCTTGTCCGCGAGGCCGACCCGCTCGAGCAGCGCCGTCGCCTGCGCCTCGGCCTTCTTTTTCGGAGTCTTGCGGATCTTGATGGGGGCCAGGGTGATGTTGCGCAGCGCGGTCAGGTGCGGATAGAGATTGAACTGCTGGAAGACGAATCCGACCTCCGCCCGGAGCTTGTTGATGTTCAGGCCCGGGTCGGACAGGTCCATCCCGTCGACGATCAGCCTTCCCTCGTTGATCGGCTCGAGCTGGTTGATCGTCCGGATGAGGGTGGATTTCCCCGAGCCGGAGGGTCCGCACACGACCACGACCTCGCCCGGCTTGACGTGCAGGTTGATGTCGTTCAGCACGTGCAGGGTCCCGAACCATTTATGGACGCCTTCGAAACGGATCATCTCCGCCACCCGGTCGCCGGCTTTTTTGAAAGGCTTTCGTGCTTAGATGTACTATACCTATAGCAGAATTCGCGTTTCTTTTTTGATTTCTTCTTCTCTTTTGCTCTTTCCCGCAGGGTCTTGCGTCCTTTCGACGCGGCGCCCGGGGGACGGCGGGCCCTCGCGGAAGCGGTACACTGGACCGGAAAGGGAGGCGGATCCGATGGATTCCGCAGATGCTCGCGATCCCGTCGCGGAAATGGGCCGGGAGATCTTCGAACGCATCCGGGGGGAGCGTCCGTCCGTCTTCGACCGGAAGCGGTGGGCCGGCAGGGCGATGGAAGCGGCCATGCGGGATCCCGGCTGGAAAGTGCGGTTGTTCCGGTTCGTCGACGTCTTTCCCACGCTTGCCACGCCGGAGCTCGTATCGGCGCATGTCCGCGAATATTTCCTGGACGGCGATTCCCCG
>CAYWOT010000220.1:0-4507 GCA_964459975.1 uncultured bacterium | reverse complement strand
TCTCCGGCCCGCCGTCCGTCGGCGTCGACGTACCCCAGGTACGTTTCGATCAGAAGGAGGCCCGAGCCGAGGGTCGCGGCCAGGAAGGGCCCCGCAAACGGAACGAGGTAGAGGAGGAACGGGGAGGCGACCGTCAGATTCCGCAGGAAGGAGGACGGAAAGTCCACCGTGTCCCCGTCGACCCGCACGACCCGCAGGCCCGTCAGGATCTTCCCCACGCTGCGCCCGCCGGGAAACCCGTCCGCCGCGAGCAGGTAGAACAGCGCGGCGCACGCCCCGGCGGCTCCGGGGATTTGCCACAGCGCCATCCCGATGATCAGGTCGGCCGTCTTTCCCACGAGCCGGGCGACGGATCGAGCGCGGCGGGCCTCCCGAAGGGATTCCTTCTGCACCTCCTGCAGAAGATTCACGGCTTGCTGCCCTCGTCCCCCGGGCGGCGGAAGAACAGGAACGCCATCGAGGGTCGGCGGCTGCCGGTCCGGGTCACGAACTGGATCGATTCGAACCGGTACCCTTCCGCGGTGTGGCGGTTGAGCGCCGCCTCGATCTCCTCGTTGCACACGTCCGCGATCTCGACGACCTTGTACGGGCCGCCCCCCGGCTCTTCCATTCCGGTCATCCTCCCAACACCTTCGCCGCGTCCTTGGCGGCGTACGTCAGGATCAGGTCCGCCCCCGCCCGCCGGATCGAAACCAGGATCTCCAGGAGCGCCCGGATTCCGTCGATCCAGCCGAGGTTCTCCCCCGCCTTGATGATCGAGTACTCCGCGCTCACGTTGTAGGCGGCGATCGGCACGGGAAACGCCTCGCGGACGCGCCAGATGACGTCGAGGTACGCCAACGCGGGCTTGACCATGACGATGTCCGCGCCCTCGTCGATGTCGAGGGCGACCTCGCGCAGCGCCTCCCGCACGTTGGGCGGATCCATCTGGTACGACCGCCGGTCGCCGAACTGCGGGGCGCTCTCCGCCGCGTCCCGGAACGGTCCGTAGAACGCGCTCGCGTACTTCGCGGCGTACGACATGATGGGGACCCCGCCGAACCCCTCGGCGTCCAGGGCGCGCCGGATCGCGCCCACCCGCCCGTCCATCATGTCGGAAGGCGCCACCATGTCGGCCCCCGCCCGGGCGTGGGTCACCGCACTGCGCGCCAGCACCTCGAGCGTCGCGTCGTTGTCGACGTCGTGGTCCGCCGCCAGGATCCCGCAGTGGCCGTGGTCCGTGTATTCGCAAAGACAAACGTCGGTGATGACCTGCAGCTCGGGAACGGCGTCCTTGACGGCGCGAACGGCCGTCTGGACGATCCCGTCGTCGGAGCAGGCGTCGGACCCCACCGCATCCTTTCTGGCCGGGACGCCGAACAGCAGGACCGCGGGAATCCCGAGCGCCCGGACCTCCCGCGCGTCGTTCACGAGGTTCTCCACGCTCAGCTGGAACATCCCGGGCATCGACGCGATCTCCTTCCGGATGTTTCTGCCGGCGACGACGAACATCGGATAGATCAGGTCGTCCACCGACAGCTTCGTCTCCCGGATCATCCGGCGGACCTCCTCGTTCCGACGAAGCCGCCGGGGACGGTGCTCGGGGAAGCTCATGGCGTGTCACCTCCTTGGGCCGATGGGCCGAAATGCGTCTCGATCGCCTCCAGCAGTCCGTCCATCGTGTACCGCGGCGGCATGATGTCCACGCGGTACCGTCTTTCCCGGACGGCGCGGGCCGTCACCTCGCCGATCACGGCGATCCGGCTGCGGGACAGCACCGATGCGGCGCGCTCCTCCCCCAGCAGCGCGAAGAAGTTGCGGAACGCCGAGGGCGACGCGAACGTGCAGACGTCGGGCGGCCGCTCCTCGATCTCCGCGGCGGCCCGCTCGTCGCGCGGCGGAAGCGCGTTGCGGTAGACCGGAACGACCTCCACCCGGCCGCCCCGTCGGGCGATCTCCTCCGGGATCGTCTCGCGCCCCTCGAGCGCTCGCGGGAGCAGGAAGCGCTTTCCCTCGATTCCTTCCCGGGCCAGCCCCGCGACCAGCCCTTCCCCGGTATGCACCTCCGCCGTGAGGTGGACGGGAAGCCCCCGCCGCGCAAGCTCGCGCGTCGTCGCGGGCCCCACCGACCCGATCCGGACCGGTCCGGGGATTTCCGGGGCCGCCGCCCGCCCGGCCGCCGCGGCGAAGAAACGCACGGCGTTGGCGCTCGTGAACAGGATCCAGTCGAACCGGTCGATCCGAGAAAGCGCTTCGTACAAGGCCCGCGAATCGTCGTGCGGCACCAACCGGACCGTGGGAAAGAGCAGGGGGACGCCGCCCCGCTCCCGGACCCGGGCGGCGAACGTTCCGGCCTGCTCCGCGCTCCGGGTCACCAGGATCCGTTTCCCCAGGAGACCCACGTCCTACCGCCGGGTACCGCGCGCCCGCCCCTCGCCGGGCTCCCTCACGACCCTCCCTCCGACCGGTACACGTCGTCGAGGATCGCCCTCGCGCCGCGCGCCAGCAGCTGCTCGGCAAGCCCGACGCCCAGACCTTCCGGGTCGGCGGCGCCGCCCCGGGCGCTGCCCCGGACGATCTCGGAGCCGTCGGGCCGTCCGACCAGCCCCTGCAGGAGGACCGCGTCCCCGTCCGTGCGCCCGTACGCGGCGATGGGAACCTGGCAGCCTCCCTCGAGGCGCTTCAAAAACCCGCGCTCCGCCCGTACCGCAAGCGCGGTGCTCCGGTCGTCCAGGACCGAGACCGCCTCCCGCATGGGGCGGTCGTCGACGCGGATCTCGATCCCCAGGGCGCCCTGGCCGATCGCGGGGAGGGACATCTCCACCGGAAGGTACTGGGTGATCTTCTCCTCCCAGCCCAGCCGCCGAAGCCCCGCCGCCGCCAGGACAACGGCGTCGAAGAGGCCCTCCTCCATCTTCCGGATGCGGGTGTCGAGGTTTCCCCGCAGGCTCTCGACCGCCAGGTCGGGCCGAAGCCCCAAAAGCTGGGTCTGCCGGCGAAGGGAGCTCGTCCCCACCTTCGCTCCGTGCGGCAGCGCCTCGAATCGCCCGTGCCGCAGCGACAGGAAAGCGTCGCGAGGGTCCTCGCGGGCGGTGATCGCCGCGATCGCGAGCCCGGCGGGCAGCTCCGTGGGGACGTCCTTCATCGAGTGGACCGCGAGGTCGATCCGCCCCGAGAGGAGCCCCTCCTCGATTTCCTTGACGAAGAGCCCCTTGCCGCCGACGCGCGCGAGCGGCACGTCCAGGATCATGTCCCCGGAGGTCCGGATCCGCACGATCTCGACCTTGCTGCCGGTCCTGCGCTCGATCTCGAAGCGGACGAACTCGGCCTGCCACAGCGCCAGCCTGCTGCCGCGGCTCCCGAGACGGATCGCCGGCCTCTCCTTCCTCACCACCTCTCCTCCTTCCGGATTCGTCCCGCGCTTCAAGGCCCGGACCCCGCTCCCGCCCCGCCCCCGTCCGGGGGACCCGAACGCTCGGGATCCTCCCGGAGATCGAACAGCTCGCGGACCGTCGCTACGCGCTCCGTCTGGTTCGCGGCGTCCTTCTTGAGCGTGGAGATGGGGACGTGCAGGAGCTTGTTGAGGATCGCCGTCGCGAGCGACTCGATGACCCTCCTCGTCCGTTCGTCGTCTCCGCCGAGCGCCGACACCGCCTTGGCGACCTCGGCGTTCCGGATCTCCTCGAACTTCCTGCGGAGGGCGACGATGGTCGGCGTGACCTGCTGCGCATCCAGCCACCGCCGGAACGCCCGTACCTCCTCCGCCACGATTTCCTCGGCCTTGGCCGCCTCCTTCTGGCGCTCCTCCAGGTTCGTCTCGATCACGTTGTTCAGGTCGTCGATGTCGTACACGTAGACGTTGTCCACGCGGTTCACGTCCGGATCGACGTCCCGGGGGACGGCCAGGTCGATGAAGAACATCGGCCGGTTCTTCCGGATCCGCATGACCTCCTCGACCTGCGGGCTGTCGATCAGGAAGTGCGGGGCGCCGGTGGAGGAAAGCACGATGTCCGCCCGCTTGAGGTGGACGGAAAGCTCGTCGAAGCGGATGGCCGCGCCGTCGAACTCGTCGGCCAGCTTCACCGCCCGCTCGAAGGTCCGGTTGGTTACGAGGATTCCTTTCACACCGGCGGAGATGAGATGCCGGGCGGCCAGCTCGCACATCTCTCCCGCGCCGATGAGCAGCACGGTCTTGTCCGAAAGGGATCCGAAGATCTTCCGCGCCAGCTCGACCGCCGCGTAGGAGACGGAGACCGCGCTGCTCGCCACCTTCGTCTCCGTGCGTACGCGCTTGGCCACCGAAAACGCCTTCGTGAAGAACTTGTCGAGAATCGAGCCGATCGAGCGGAACTCGGCGGCGTACCCGTAGGCATCCTTCACCTGGCCGAGGATCTGGGGCTCCCCGAGAACCATCGAGTCCAGGCTGCTCGCGACCCGGAAGAGATGCCGGACCGCCTCGTCGCCCTCGTAATGGTAGAGAACGCCGTCCAACTGCGCGAGGGGAATCGCATGAAAGGCCGCCAGGAAC
>CAYWOT010000219.1:0-4556 GCA_964459975.1 uncultured bacterium | reverse complement strand
TGGACTTCCCCTGGTTTTGTAGACACCTGATCGGGTAATAATGAGGGTCCCAGGAGGTGTCCCTGTCGAGCAGGCGATACACGTCGGAGTTCCGCGCGGAGGCGATCCGGCAGGTGAGGGAGCGGGGGTATCCGGTCAGCGAAGTCGCCAAGCGCCTCGGAGTGAGTACGTACTCCCTGTACAAGTGGCTCAAGGGAACTGGCAAGACCCCTCGCCTGGTGGCGCAGGAGGACCTTCGCGCGGAGAATGCCCGGCTGAAGGCGGAGCTCAAGCGGGTTGCGGAGGAACGAGACATCCTAAAAAAGGCCGCCGCGTACTTTGCCAAGGCATCCGGGTGAGGTACGCGTTCGCGGCGGCGCACCGTCGGGAGTTTCGGCTTTCGACGATGTGCCGGGTCTTGAGGATGCACCGCAGCGGATTTTATGCATGGATGAAGACACCGAAGTCGCAACGGGCAGTGGAGGACGATCGGCTTCTGGGGAAGATCCGGACGTCGTACCAGGCCAGCGACGGCGTGTACGGCAGTCCCCGGATTCGTCGGGATCTTCGGGAAGACGGAGAGAACTGCGGCAGGCATCGCGTGGCGCGTCTCATGCGGATCCACAGCCTGCGGGCGATCCGGGGATATAAGAAGCCGCGGTACCGGGCCGGCAAGCCTGCGCTGGTGGCCCCGAACCGGCTGGGACAGAACTTCTCCGTGGCGGCGCCGGACCGGGTTTGGGCCACGGACATTACGTATATCCGAACCTTCGAAGGTTGGCTGTACCTGGCGGTGGTGGTGGATCTGTACTCCCGGATCGTCGTCGGCTGGTCGATGAAGCCGGCGCTGACGCGAGACCTGGTCCTGGATGCCCTTTTGATGGCTGTCTGGCGACGGCGCCCCGAGCAGCCGGTCATCGTTCATTCGGATCAGGGGTCGCAGTACGGAAGCGACGACGCCGTGCGGTTCTGCAAGGAGCACGGCCGGATCCCCAGCATGAGTCGCCGGGGGAACTGTTTCGACAACGCGGTGGCGGAGTCGTTTTTCGGCAGCCTGAAGAAGGAGCGGATCAGGAGGAGGATCTCCCAGTCGCGAGAGGAGGCCCGGGCGGATGTGTTCGACTACATCGAGGTCTTCTACAACCGGGGTCGCCGGCACAGTCACCTCGGTCAGATGAGTCCGCACGACTTCGAACAGGCGGCGCGAACACCGGCCTAACGGATGTCTACAGAATCGGGGGAAGTCCATCGTCCGAAAAATGTTCCAGATGTACACGTTCGGGAAGGAAGGCTCCTCCGCGATCTGCACGCAACTCAACGACGCCGGCCACCGGACTCGGAACGGCCGGAAATGGGGCCGGCGCGTCGTCCTCCAAATGCTAAAGAACCCGGTGTACGTCGGAAAGATCCGCTGGCGCGAGGTGACCTACGAGGGGCACCACGATCCCGTCGTATCGGAACTCCTCTTCGAAAAGGCTCAGGAGGTCCTCCAGGCACGCCACGAGGAATCGAAGGGCCGCCAATTTCACAACAGCGACGAGCGGCTTCTCACCGGTATCATCAAGTGCGCCAAGTGCAAGAGCCACATGTTCGGAGGTGGCGGATACAAGAACGGCGTCCGGGTCCCGTATTACGTCTGTTCCAAGCGGTTCAACGATCACGATTGCAAACAGGACTATGTGCGGGCCGAACCTCTTGAAACCGCGATCATCGAGGACATCAAAAACATGTTCCGCGACGAACGGTTCATGGCACGCCTATGGGCGGAAGCCAACAAACGGCTCAGCGCGGAGAAACCGGACCTGGAGAAGGAGATCGCCCGGATTGAGGGGCAACTGGCCAAGACCCAAGGGGCGATCGATCGCTACTTCGATGCCTTCGAGGCCGGGACGCTGAAGGCGGAACTCTGCAACGAGAAGGTCGGGAATCTACGGACCCGCTTAGAAGCATTGGAAGGCGAACGGCAAAGCCTAGAATCCAGACGGGAGCGGCTGCAACTGCCGGCCATCGATCGCGAAATGCTCAACTCCATCGTCGACAACTTCGAGAAGGTCATGGTCGAAGGCCCCAACCCAAAAAAGAAGCACCTTCTCCACCGGTTGGTGAAGAAGGTGCTTATCCATAGTCGTCAAACCATCGAGATCTGGTACGCGTTACCAAATGCTCAACGGTTCGAAGACTGTAACACTTGGCTCCCCAAGTGTACCAGTATGCGAACCCGCTTGGAGCGGGTCAAAACGGAGGTCTGGTTCGGGATCGTCCATGCCGCCCAAGGTAGCCACAACGACGCTCCCGTGGCCACCTACCGTGAACAAATGGTCGTGATCGCCCTCGGGTCCCAAGGGGGCGTTCGATAACGGCAACATCGGCTCCCTGACGCGCCGGGTTTCCGGCAATCAAGTCGTGAAGGCCATCCCGCCAAGCCGGAGAAATCCCATATCGCCCAGGGAGCCCAAGACACCCCGGGTGGTTGAACTCCTCCGCAAGGCCATCGAATGGCAGGCACTACTGGAGTCCAGCAAGATTGCCAACCAAGCTGAAATCGGTCGGCGGGAAGGGATCACTCGCGCGCGGGTCGCCCGGATCATGGGCATGCTCCGCCCTGCCTCGGAGACCAAAGGTACATACTGACCATGCCCGGCCCGTCCCTCGAGGTACTTGCAGAAGCTCTCGGCGGCTGGCCATCCGGATGGAGGGTCTTTCCCTGGAGTTCCATCCAGATTGCTTGATTCGAAGTTCCCCGATAAGATGCCCGTTGATAGCGATGGCGAAGGAGGAGCATGTATTCCGATGGAAAACCTAAGAGACACGCTCCGTTCCCTCTTCGGCGCCAAAGATCCCAAGGGGAAAAAAGATACCTTGCCCCCGAAGGTTCATTTCAGTATCTGGTACTTCCTGATAGCGTTTCTGTTGATTTCCTTCCTGCAACAATACTATTTCTCCCGAAGAGTGGAGACGATTTCCTACAGCCAGTTCAAACGAAAAGTAGCCGCCGACAACGTGAGTTCCCTCACCGTCGGCCCGCAAACCATCACCGGGACGCTGAAAGGAAAGGACGGGAAACCGGGTTCGGAGTTCACCACGGTTCGGGTGGACGATCCGGGTCTGGTGAAGGATCTGGATGAACATAAGGTCAGTTACTCCGGACACTATGAGAGTAAATTCCTGGGCATGGTCCTCTCTTGGATCCTCCCCATCGGCATTCTGGTCTTGATTTGGCGGTTCGCCATGAAAAAGATGGGACCGGGAATGGGGGTCATGTCGTTCAGCAAGAGCAAAGCCAAGCTTTTTGCCGAGAATGAAACAAAGGCGACTTTTGCCGATGTGGCCGGGATCGACGAAGCCAAGGAAGAGCTCCAGGAAGTCGTGGAATTTTTGAGGACCCCGGAAAAGTTCCAGAAACTCGGGGGGAGGATCCCCAAAGGGGTCCTCCTGGTGGGCCCGCCGGGGACCGGCAAGACCCTCCTGGCCAGAGCGGTGGCCGGGGAGGCAAAAGTGCCTTTCTTCAGCATCAGCGGTTCCGAGTTCGTGGAGATGTTCGTCGGCGTGGGAGCGGCGCGCGTTCGCGATCTCTTTTCTCAGGCCGTAAGCCAGGCGCCGTGCATCATCTTCATCGATGAACTGGACGCCTTGGGAAAAGCCCGCGGAATGAACATCATGGGTGGCCACGACGAGCGGGAGCAGACCCTGAACCAGCTCCTGGTGGAGATGGACGGGTTCGAGACGAACAAAGGGGTGATCATCATGGCCGCCACGAACCGCCCCGAGATTCTCGATCACGCGTTGCTGCGCCCCGGGCGGTTCGATCGGCAGGTCCTGGTGGACCGCCCCGACATCAACGGGCGGGAGGCGATCCTGAAGATCCACGCCAGGGAGGTCCCGCTGGATCCGGACTTAGATCTCCACAAGGTGGCCGGCCGCACGGCAGGATTTGTAGGAGCCGACCTGGCCAACCTCATCAACGAGGCCGCTTTGTTGGCGGCGCGGAAAGACAAGAAAACGGTGGGGTCGGCGGATTTTGACGAGGCCATCGACCGGCAGATTGGGGGACTACAGAAGAAGAGCCGGGTGATGAATTCACAGGAAAAAGAAATTGTTGCCGTTCATGAATCGGGACATGCCATTGTGGCGGAATCGATCGAACATGCCGACCCGGTTGCAAAAATCTCCATCATCCCCCGGGGGATCGCCGCTCTCGGGTATACCCAGCAGCAACCCACGGAAGACCGCTACCTGATGACCCGGCCCGAGCTGCTGGACCGGCTGGCCGTTCTCCTGGGAGGCAGGGTGGCGGAGGAACTGGTTTTCGGAGAGATCTCCACGGGGGCCCAGAACGACCTGCAGCGCGCGACGGAAATCGTCCGCTCCATGGTCGCGGAATACGGCATGAGCGACCGCCTTGGGCTGGTTACGTATGAACACCCTCGTCAACCCATGTTCCTGCCGGGAAGTATTGCTCCCAGGAAAACCTACAGCGAAGAGAAGGCCGGCCAGATAGATGAAGAGATCTCCCAGGTGATCGAGCACGCCCATCAAAGGGTACGGAGCATCTTGTCCGCTCAAAGGAACGTGTTGGA
>CAYWOT010000218.1:0-4565 GCA_964459975.1 uncultured bacterium | reverse complement strand
CCTCGGAGGATGGATGAATCACGTCGGGTCGATCCGATTCGTGGTCGCCGGGGGCCTGCAACGCCACGGCATGGGGAGCCTGCTGGCGAACGAGTTGTTTCTCCACGCCCTGAAATCGGGCCTCGAGAAGATCGTCGCCGAGATGATGGAGACCCAGGAGGGGGCGAAGAAGGTCTTCGAGAAGCTCGGATTCCGGCAGGAAGCCGTCCTCCACGGACACGTGCGCGACCAGATCGGCGTTCGCCACGACCTTCTCGTGCTGACGAAGGACCTCGAGGAGTTCTGGGCGAACATCCAGACCCACGAATACTTCTCCTACCCCTCCCGGCCGATGGAGGGATAGAGCTTTTCCGAGCCTACACGGCCCCGAGGACCGACAGAGCCGCGGCCGTCTCCGAGGCGATGCGGGACAACGCCTGGGCGGCCGCAGAGTCGGGAGCCTGCGTGACGATCGGGACCCCGGCATCGGAGCCTTCGCGAAGCGCGGTTTCGATCGGCACCTCGCCCAAGAAGCGCAACCCCATCCGGCGGCACGTCTCCTCGGCGCCCCCGTGGCCGAAGATCTCGCTGCGGGCGCCGCACTTCGGGCACAAGAAGTAGCTCATGTTCTCGACTACGCCCACGATCGGAACACCGACCTTCTCGAGCATCCGAACCGCCTTTTTCACGTCGATCAGCGCCAGGTCCTGAGGGGTGGTGACCACCACGGCCCCGGCGACCGGCGTCGTCTGAACGAGCGAGAGCTGGACGTCGCCCGTTCCCGGAGGAAGGTCGATGACCAGGTAGTCGAGCTCCCCCCACCGGGTGCCGTGGAGGAACTGCTCCAAGGCCTTCTGGAGCAGCGGGCCCCGCCAGATCACGGGGGAGTCGTCGTCGAGCATGAACCCCATGGAAACGACGCAGACTCCTTGGGCCTCGGCGGGCACGATCATCCCGTTTTCGCCCATGAGCTGGTGCCCCCCCAGATCGAGCAGCGTCGGAATCGACGGACCGTAGATATCGGCGTCGAGAAGCCCCACGCGCGCGCCGCTCTTCCGGAGTGCCACGGCGAGGTTCACGGCGACCGTCGACTTGCCGACTCCCCCTTTTCCCGAGGCGACCGCGACGATGTTGCGGACCCCCTCGACCGGGCGCCGTCCCTCCCCCGGAGCCTTCGCCTGCCGGACCTCGGCGGAGACCCGGACGTCCACCGAGGATACTCCGGGGACCGACAGCACCGCGCGCTCCACCGCCTCCTTCATCTCCGCCTTCTTCGGACAGGCAGGCGTGGTGAGCACGAGGTCGAGGGAGACGTTCTCGCCGGAGACGGCGACGTTGCGGACCATCGAAAGGCTCACCAGGTCCTTTCCCAGCTCGGGATCCATCACGCCGGAGAGGGCCTCCAGGATCCGCTCCTCCGTCCCCTCCGCCCCGCCTTCCTTCCGCTTGAAAAACGACATCCGGATCTCCCTTTCGCGCGATTCGTTTCCCTCCAGCATACCACCGCGGTGCCGCGCGCGGTGCGTCCCGGAGCCGAAAATCTCCTTTTTTGCTGAAGCGTTTGCCTCCATCGAGTATAGTCACAGGGATGGCCGACCAGCCCACCCGGCAGATCCGACGCGCGGCGGCGCTGATGATGGCGTCCATCTTCCTGAGCCGCATCCTCGGATACGCGCGGGACGCGGTGATCGCGTATCAGCACGGCGCAACCCCGCAAACCGACGCCTATTTCGCCGCATTCACGATCCCCGACTTCCTGAACTACCTCCTGGCGGGGGGAGCGCTCTCGATCACCTTCATTCCAATCTTCGCCCGGTATCTCGCGGAAGGACGGGAGGAAGACGGACACCGCTCGTTCTCCGCGATCGCCACGGTCATGGGCACGGCGATGCTCCTGTTCGTCCTCGCGGGCGAGATCTTCGCGGAGCGGCTCGTACCGATCATCGCACCGGGCTTCCCTCCCGACCAGATCCGCCTCGCCGCGAAGCTGACCCGGATCGTGCTTCCGGCCCAGCTGTTCTTCTACATGGGCGGCCTTCTCATGGCGGTGCAGTACGCACGCAACCGGTTTCTGCTGCCGGCGACCGCCCCGATCCTCTACAACGCCGGGATCATCGCCTTCGGCCTGGCGCTGGGGAGGACGATCGGAATGGCCGGATTCGCCTGGGGAGTGCTGGTCGGGTCGTTCGTCGGAAACTTCGTCGTTCAGGCGGCGGGCGCGCGGCGCACCGGGCTCTCGTTTTCGCCCCGGTTCGACCTGAAGGACCCCGGCCTCGCGGAGTTCGTGCGACTCTCGATCCCGATCATGCTCGGGTTTTCCCTCGTGGTGGTCGATGAATGGATGACCCGGGTCTTCGGTTCGTTCCTGCTCGCGGGAGCGATCACGTGGCTCAACAACGCGAGGCGCCTCATGCAGGTGCCGGTCGGAATCTTCGGCCAGGCCTCCGGCGTCGCCTCGTACCCGTTCCTCTCCTCCCTCGCCGCGCGCGGAGAGAGGAGGATGATGTGGGACACGCTTTCGGTCACCCTGCGCTGGGTCTTCTTCGCCTCCTGTGCGGCGGCGGCGGTGACCTGCATCCTCGCGCGCGAGGTGGTGCTCCTCGTCTTTCAGCGCGGCGCGTTCACCGCCGCGGACACGCTGCAGACGGCGGTTGCGCTTGTTTTCTTCGCCGCCGGAATCCCGATGTGGTGCTCCCAGACGATCGTTTCCCGCGGGTACTATGCGCTGAAGGACACGTGGACCCCGACCCTGGTGGGCACGGGAGCCTGGATCGTGGCCCTTCCCGCCTACTACTGGCTGAGCCGAAGGATGGGGGTCGGAGGGCTCGCGCTCGCGAGCACCCTGGGCATCTTCCTGTACGCCGTCGTGCTCTACGCCATCCTCATGCGCAGGACCGTGGGAAGGGAGGGTCTCGCCGAGATCGGCGAATACGGCAAGATTGCGGCCGCCGCCGGGATCGCGGCGCTTTGCGGGTGGTACGGGCTGGACGCGCTGTCCGCATGGGCGTCGTGGCGGACGTTCCCGGGCGCTCTCGTCCGCTTCGCGGCGGGAGGGGCCGGCGTGGCGGTCGTCCAGTACCTCTGCGCCCGCCTGCTGGGAAGCGAGACGGCCGGGGCGCTGCGCATCGGAAGAGGCCTGTTCCGGCCGCCCACCCCCGGTCCGGACGACCCGCCGGCTACAGGCGCATGACCGTGTCGCCGTCGACGAGCGCCCTTCGAAGCCCCTCGAGGTCCACCCGGTTTTCGCCCACGCGGCAGGTCCGCCTTCCGAAGAGCGCCTTGGTCCCCCCGACGATTCCCACCCGCGACAGCTCGATCGGCCGCGCCCGTCGCCCCAGCGCCTCCCCCATGAACCGGCGGATCTTCAAGAAGAGAAGGGCGATCCCGACCTTCCGGGCGCGCCCGTCGCAGACGACGCCCACGATCCGCACCGGCTCCGTGCTGCCCGGGCAGGCGTGCCGGCGCACCTCCCACAGCGCCTTCGCCGTGGAGGCGGCCACGACCACGGAATACCCGTGTTCCCCGGCCATCCGGCCGATCCCCGCAAGTTCTTCCTTGGCGAGGCAGAAAGGCAGGAGCAAAATCTTTCTCATGGTTTCCGCCGCAAAACGGGATCTGCCGCCCATCCACCATACCCCGGAATCGGCCCGGCCAACGCCGGCAGCCGGAATTACGCCGTGATCCGTCACCTCGCCGGCCGAATCTTCCTCGTCGAAGGCGGGAAGGGCGGAAACTACCCGTACGCCCATTCATTGTACATCCGCGACGGGGGCGGCATCCTCGTCGACTGCGGCTCCGACCTGGACGCGATCCGCTGGCTTGCCGCCACGGAGGGGCTCGCAGCCATCCTCATGACCCACTACCACGAGGACCACTTTCTGTTCCTGCACCGTTTCCCGGGGGTGCCGGTCTGGGCGTCGGATGCCGATGCTCCGGCGCTGGAGTCGAAAAAAGTCCTCCTTTCGCGGTACAGCGTCGCCGGAACCGCCGAGGAGCCGTTCTTCCGGAAGCTGTTCCGGGAGAAGTTCCCCTTCCGGCCGCGGAAAGTGGCCCGCCGTCTCGGAGACCGCCGGCCGGTCCGGTTCGGCCGCACCGACGTGGTCCCGATCGTGGCTCCCGGCCACACTCCGGGCCACCTGTGCCTTCACTTTCCTTCAGAAGGGGTCCTGTTCCTGGCCGACTACGACCTGTCCGCGTTCGGGCCGTGGTACGGCGACACCCCCGGCAGCATCCGGGAGTTCCGCCGCTCGGCCCGGATGCTCGCCCGGGTGGGCGCCGCCCTCCACGTCGTCTCGCACGGCGCCGCCGTCCACGCGGGCGCCATCGGGAACAAGATGGAGGAGTACCTGTCGGTCATCGACCGCCGGGAGGAGGCGCTTCGGAAGTTCCTCGATCGCCCGAGGACCCGGGCGGAGATCGTCGCGAGGCGGATCGTGTACGGCCGGAAGCGGCGGGGCCCGTGGTTCGACTACGGGGAATGGGCCCTCCTGCGCAAGCACATGGACGAGATGGCCGCGCAGGGCGAGCTCGTAGTCGAGGGCGACCGGTACCGCCTGGCTACCTCTTGAGCAAGGCGTTGAGCTCGC
>CAYWOT010000217.1:0-4569 GCA_964459975.1 uncultured bacterium | reverse complement strand
AGGCGGAGTACAGCGCGTGGAGGATCAGGCCGGCGATGACCAGGATCAGGAAGCCCCGCACGAGCGCCCAACGGGTCCGCGCGGCGCCTCCCGAAAGCACCTGCACGATCCGACTCACCGCGTAGACGGAGTAGCCGACGACGCTTGCGGCGAACAGGACCAGCGCAATGGACAACGCGGGGGCGTCGCTCAATAGGTACAACTCCTTAAAAACCGGCCGCTTTCCCCGCGGCCTTCTCGCTCTGCTTCCCCGGGGCGGTTACCCGGTTCCCGCGCCGACGTCCCTTGCGATCCGCTGCGCGGTCAGGCGCGATTGTAACACGCAGTCGTTCAACGCGATACCCCGGTATGCGTTGCCGGTGAGGTAGAGTCCCGGGTGGACGGCGAGACGGTCCTCGATCCGCCCGAGGACCCGGCCGTGGCCCACGAGGTACTGGGGGATTCCCATGCTGTGGACGAACGTGCGGGAAAGGAGCGGCTCCGCCGTCACGCCCATCGTCACCGCGAGCTCGGAGCGGACGAGCCGGAGCATCTCGTCGGGGGGCAGGACGGCGAGCTCCGGACTGCGAACGCCGCCGACCATCGCCCGGATCAGGACCTTCCCTTCGGGGGCGCGGTTGGGAAAGACGCTCGAATCCCAGAGCGCTCCGAGGATCTTTCGTCCCTCCCCGCGCGGGATGAGGAATCCGAAACCGTCGGGCGGCCCGCCGAGCGCCGCCTCGTCGTAGCCGAGCGCCGCCACCGCGATCGGCGAATAGGGAATGGTGCGCAGAGCCCCGCAAAGCGGCGGATCCAGGTCCTCGAGCATCTCCGCGGCGGCATGGGCCGGCGTGGCCACCACGGCCACGTCCGTCGCAAACTCCCCGCGCGAGCCCTCCTCCTCCAGACCCAGGACGATCTTCCCGTCCCGGCTGCCGACCCGGTCGACCCGCGCGTGCAGATGCAGGCCTCCGCTGAGCCTCGTCCCGAGGATCCCGGGGAGCGTCTGGACGCCTTCGTCGAACGACATCAGAACCCCCCCCGGCCCCGCCGACATCTCCCGCCTTTCCCCTTCCCGGGCGCGCTCCCGGCGCAGCGCGAGCATCCCCTTCACCAGTCCTCCGTACCGGCGTTCCAGGTCGGAGATCAAGGGGAAGCAGCTCGCAAGGGACATGGTGTCCGGATCGCCCGCGTAGATCCCCGTGACCATCGGGTCGATGAGCTTCTCCAGCGCTTCGGACCCCAGGCGCCGGCGCGCGAAATCTCCGAGGGATTCATCTCTGCCCGCGGGCGGACCCGGGGCGAACGGTTCGCCCAGGATGCGGACCTTTCCCCGGAGGGAGAGCAGCCCGGAGCGCAGAAACGCCCCCGGCGTCTCGGGAAGGCGGTGAAGGGAGCCGCCGGAGAAGATGAACCGTTTCCGCGCGAGGTCCGACGACCGAGCGATCCGGTCCTCGGCGGACAGCTCGCGGACAAGTTCGAGGGCGTGCGGCTTGTTCGTCAGGAAGCCGTTCGGGCCCCACTCGATGCGGAATCCCTCGTCGCCGATCGTGCGCATCTTTCCGCCGGCCACGCCGTCGGCCTCGAACAGGACGATCTCCACCGAGCTTGCGGCGGCCGAGAATTCCCGGATCAGGTAATGGGCTGTGCAAAGCCCCGAAATGCCGGCGCCCACGATCGCGACGCGCATCAGGCTTCCTCCCCGCTGTCTGCGGCCGCCCGCACGATGTCCCGCAGCGCCCGGATGAACGCGGGCGCGTCGTTGAGCGCGGGGACCCGCCGGTAGTCGGCGATCCCGGCCTCCCGGGCCGTTTCCTTCAGGCGGATGTCCAGCTCGTGGAGCGTTTCGACGTGCTCCGACACGAAGCTTACGGGAACGACCACGAGCGAACGGAGGCCCTCCCGTCCGAGGCGCTTTACCTCGTCCCCGGTATGCGGCTCGAGCCACTCCGTCGGCCCCAGGCGGCTCTGGAAGGAGATCGAGTGGGGGATCCCGGGCCACCGCCGCATGACGGCCGCGACCGTTCGCTCGACCTCCTCGCGGTACGGATCGCCCGCGTCGACGAGCGACTTCGGGATTCCGTGGGCGCTGAACAGAAGATGGGGCCGCGGCATCTCGCGCATCGTCTCCGTGATCCGGTCGCAGAGGGCCGCCACGTACCCCGGGTGATCCGGCCACGATGCGATCTCCGTCATCGGAAAGCCGGCTCCGGCCCAGCGCATCCACCGGCGCAGGTCGGCCATGCTCGATCCCGTGGTCGCCGTGCAGTATTGGGGGTAGAGCGGCAGGGCGATTCCCCGGCCGACGCCGTCCTCCTTCATCTCGAGGACCGCGTGCCGCGCGAGCGGATGCCAGTAGCGCATCCCCACGTAGACCCGGAAGCGTTCCCCCGTCTCCCGAAGCTCGGCCTCGAGGGCGGCCCGCTGGCGTTCGGTCCACGCCGCGATCGGGGACCGGCCGCCGATCTCCTCGTAGTACCGCCGCACCTTCCGGGCGCGAACGCCCGACACCAGCCAGGCGAACGGCCATTGCGTGAGCGGGGCCAGCGGAAGCCGCACGAGCTTCGGGTCGGAGAGGAGCCGCGCCAGGAACGGCCGAACGGCCGAGAGCGAGTCCGGTCCGCCCATGTTGAGCAGGACGACGCCGGTGAGCGGGAAGGACGGGGATCCGGACGGATCCTGTTTCGCCGCGGTCACCCTTTCCGCCCGAGCCGATGCACCGCTTCTACCATGGCGGCGGCGTGTTCGGGATCGGTCGGCGGAAGGATGCCGTGTCCCAGGTTGAAGATGTGGGAGGAGGCGGATCGCCCGCGGCGCAGAACGTCCCCGACGCATTCCTCGATCCGCTCCGGCGGAAGGAACAGCTTCGTCGGGTCCAGGTTCCCCTGGAGGGCGGCGCCTCCGCCCACGACCGCCGCGGCCTGATCCAGCGGGATCCTCCAGTCCACCGCCACGACATCCAGGGGAAGCGTGCGGATCGCGGGAAGCAGCGTCGCACAGTCGTTGGCATAGTGGATGACCGGGACGCCGTCGCGCCGCAGGGACTCCACCACCTCGCGGGTGTACGGCAGGGCGTACGTCTCGTAGTCGTCCGGCGTAAGGATTCCCGCCCACGTGTCGAACACCTGGACCGCCTGGGCGCCCGCCTCGATCTGGGCGTTTAGGTAGGCGACGACCGTCTTCGCGATCTTGGCCATGAGCGCGCGGAAGACGTCCGGCGCCCGGTACATCAGGGTCTTGAGCCGGATGAAGTTCCGGGACGTTCCTCCCTCCACGACGTAGGAGGCCAGCGTGAACGGAAGGCCGGAGAACCCGATCAGCGGGACTTTCCCGTCTAGGGCCTTCCGGAGAATCCGGACCGCCTCCAGCACGAAGGAGACCTTGTCGGCGGGATCGGGCACGGCGAGGTCGTCGACGTCGGCCTGGCCCTCGATCCGCTTGCCCAGGACCGGGCCCTTGCCGTCGTCGAACGCGAGCGGGACTCCCATCGCCTCCACGGGGATGAGGATGTCGGAGAACAGGATCGCCGCGTCGACGCCCAGACGCTCGACCGGCTGGATCGTCACTTCCGCCGCCAGCTCGGGCGTCTTGCACAGCGCGAGGAACGAGGTTGTCGCGCGGACCTTCCGGTATTCGGGGAGGTACCGCCCCGCCTGCCGCATGATCCACACGGGGGTCGTATCGACCGGCTCGCGCCGGCATGCGCGCAGGAATCGGTAGTCCGCCATCGTCACCTCGGCCGCCCGTCCGCGGTTCGGAACCGCTACGCGGTTTCCGGCCGTTCCCCGGCCTTCCGGCACGCTTGGCCTTCCGCGGCACGCCGCCGTCTCGTGCGGACGGGCACGTAGTCGCAGAACGGTTCCTCCTGGAGATAGTCCTCCAGGACGGCGTCGGCCCGGGCGCGGCACCCGCCGCAGACGTTCAAGTATTCGCATTCGCCGCACCGGCCCTTGTACGTCTCGAACGCCCGGAGCGAAGCGAACAGCTCGGAGTGCTCCCAGATCTCCCGGAACGGCTGCTCCTTGACGTTGCCGGCTGCGACGGGGAAATAGGAGCAGGGCTGGACGTTTCCCCTTGAGTCGATGAAGGCGATCGACTGCGCGCAGATGCATCCCTTCCCCCCGCCCGTGGAAAACGAAAGGGTCCACGGCTCGATCCGAACCCCTTCTTCCTTGGCCTTCTGCAGGCGGACGCGGTAGTAGTGGGGCGCGCAGGTGGGCCGCACCAGCATGTCGGCTTCGTCCTTTTCCATCCGGTAGTGCCACTCGAGGATCTTCTCGTAGTCCTCCTTGCCGATGAGCTCGTCCAGGATGTCCTTGCCGCGGCCGGTGGGCACGATCATGAACATGTACCAGGCGTGCGCGCCGATCGTCTTGGCGAGCCGGTAGGTGTCCGCGATGTCGTGCTGGTTGCGCTTGGCGAAGGAGGAGTTGACGATGAACCGGATGCCGTTGCGGGTCAGGGTCTCGGCTGCGCGCAGGGTGGCGTCGAACGCCCCCGGCTGCTTCCGGAAGTCGTCGTGCACGGCCGCGGTCGAGCCGTCGAGCGACAGGGAAACGATCCGGATCCCGCTTTCCTTCATCCGGTCGC
>CAYWOT010000216.1:0-4573 GCA_964459975.1 uncultured bacterium | reverse complement strand
TGGTCATCGTGACCGACGCGTTCTTCTCCATCGTGTTCAACTGGATGGGACTGGGCCTGTAGCGATGGCGGATGCGAGCCACCCGGTCCCCGCCGTCGAGATCCGCAACGTGACGACGCGGTTCGGCGAATCGACGGTCCACGACGACGTGAGCCTTACGATCCGGCGCGGCGAGATCTTCGCGCTCGCCGGCGGAAGCGGAAGCGGGAAGACGACGCTCCTGCGGGAGATCCTCATGCTCCAGAAGCCGACGGAGGGCACTATCCTGCTGTTCGGCAAGGAGCTTTCCGGACTGGACGAGGAGGAGGCGTCGTCCCTGCACAGGCGGTGCGGCGTGCTGTTCCAGCGCGGTGCCCTGTTCACTTCGCTTACGGTGGAACAGAACGTGGCGGCGCCCCTCGTGGAGTTCACCGAGCTCGGCAAACCTCTGGTGCGGGAACTCGCCGCGCTCAAGATCGCGCTCGCCGGGTTGCCCGCCGACAGCGCGGCGAAATACCCCAACGAGCTGAGCGGCGGCATGCGCAAGCGCGCCGCGATGGCCCGGGCCATCGCCATCGATCCGGAGATCCTGTTCCTGGACGAGCCGTCGGCGGGCCTGGATCCGGTGAGCGCCAGCGGGCTCGACGAGCTGATCCTGAGGCTCAAGGATCTCCTCGGCCTGACCGTCGTCATGGTGACCCACGACCTGGATTCGCTGTGGCGCGTGGCGGACCGGGTCGCCGTGCTCGGAGAGGGCCGGATCCTGGGCACGGGCACGATGAAGGAGTTGTCCCGGTCGGAGGACCCCGTGATCCACGCGTACTTCCACGGACCGCGCGGACGCGCGGCGAGGGAGCAGTCATGGAACCGAGAGTAAGATACGTCCTGGTCGGCCTCTTCGTGATCCTGCTCGGCGCGGGGTCGGTCATCACGGCCCTCTGGCTGACGCGGGGGATTACCCGGGTCCAGTACGATCAGTACGACGTCCTGTTCCGGGAGTCGGTCGCGGGCCTGACCACCAGCGCCCCCGTGAAGTACCTGGGCGTGGACGTGGGCCAGGTCGCCGCGATCGCCATCGACCCCGAAAACAGCGAGGAGGTCCGCGTCACGCTGGACATCGCGCACGGAACGCCGATCAAGGAAGACGCGACGGCCGTCCTGGCGATCCAGGGCCTGACCGGGTTCCTCTACGTGGAGATCAACGGCGGGAGCCGCAACGCGCCGCTGCTCGCCGCCGGGCCCGGACAGCGGCACCCCGTCATCGAGTCGATCCCTTCCACCCGGTACCGGATCGATACGGCCCTCACCGTCCTCTCCAAGGACGCCACCACCTTCATGGAGAATGCGCGCTCCTTTCTCACCGCGGAAAACCGCGCGAAGCTCTCCCGCATCCTGGGCGACCTTTCGAAAGTCACCGATACGCTGGCCCGGCGGCGCCGCGAGTTGGGCGAGGGGGTCGCCGACGGCGCGCGGGCGGCCAAGGAGCTGGCCGACGTAGCCGGGGAGCTCAAGCGCCGGATACCCGAGTTTTCGGCCGGCGTCTCCGGAACGGAGCAGGCGGTCCAGGACATGGCTCGCGAGGTGGGCAAGGCGGGGGCGGATCTGGCGCGGGCCAGCCGGGAGGTCGGAAGCCTGGTGGAGAAAAACCGGGGGAACATCGAGCGGTTCACGGGCCGGACGCTCCCGGAAATCGACGCGCTGGTGACGGACCTTCGGGACCTGGCCGGCAGCATGGAGCGTCTAAGCCGGAAGCTGGAACGGGAACCGGGAACCCTGCTCTTCGGGGGACCGGCGGAAACGCCCGGGCCGGGGGAAGGAGCGGGCAGGCGATGATCGGGAGGCGGCTGTTGCGGGCGGCGGTTCTTCTCCTGCCGGCCGCGTTCACGGCGTGCACCCTCCTGGCGCTGAGGGAGCACCGGACGCAAACGACGTACCTGCTCGGCTCGACCGTGCCTTCTCCGCCGGCGTCCGGGGAGCAGGCGGCGAAAAGCCCCGCGCCGGTGACCCTGCTGGTCAGCCGCCCCCAGGCCCGGCCGGGCTTCGACACGCCCCGCATGGCGTACCTGCCGCACCCCGGGGCGGTGCGGTATTACGCCTATCACGAGTGGGCCGACACGCCCGCGCGGATGCTGAAGCCGCTGGTGGTGGACGCCCTGGTCCGGAGCGGTTGCTGCCGCGCGGTGGTGGGGGCGCCGACCTCCGTACCGGGCGACTTCCGTCTCGACATCGAGGACCTCTATCTCGGGCAGGAGTTCTTCTCGACCCCGAGCGTGGCGCGCGTCTCCTTCCGTGCCCTGTTGATCGATCTGCGCACCGGCACCGTCGTCGCCGCGCGGCGGTTCGACGCGGCCGCGGCCGCCCCGAGCGAGGACGCTCCGGGGGGCGCCGAGGCGGCCGGCCGCGCCACGAGCAACGTCCTGCGGGAGCTGTCCAAGTGGCTGGTTCGAAGCATCCCGCCGCAGCCGACCCCGGGCACCGCCGCGGTTCCGCGTCCGGGACGAGTCTCCTGCCGGATCCCGTTCCGGGCTTGAGCCCTTTCGGACCGCACGGCCTTTGACGCGGCGCGGCCCCCGGGGGCGCGGATCTCTACGCAGCATTCGCGGCGGATCGTGCGAGTTCGCGGTCGAAGACGAACCGGCTGCGCGATACGGTCATCGGACGGATAGCGGGAACGCGCGGGCGCCGCAACGGCGATTCGCGTCGACCCCCGAAAGGAGGAGTGCCGATGAGACACGCGGAAAAAGGAGACACGGTCAAGGTCCACTACACGGGAACCTTGAAGGACGGCACGGTCTTCGACACCTCGAGGAACCGCGACGCCCTCGAGGTCACGCTCGGAAGCGGAAACGTGATCCCCGGATTCGAGGACGCGGTGGTGGGGATGTCCGAGGGAGAGACGAAGGAGGTCGAGATTCCCCCGGAGGACGCTTACGGCCCCAAGCGGGACGAGCTGGTGGTCCACGTGCAGCGGGACCGGTTTCCCGCCGGCGTGGATCCCCGGGAAGGAATGCCGCTCAACCTCAAGGGCCCCGAGGAAACGGTCGTTCCGGCCGTCGTCACCGAGGTCTCGGAGGAGTCCGTCACCATCGACGCGAACCATCCGCTGGCGGGGGAGGAGCTCACGTTCCGCATCGAGCTGGCCGAGATCCTGTAGCCGCGCCGCCCCGCAGGCACGCAGGACGCAGACGATCGGCGCCGAGCGGCACGGACGGGAGGCCCGCCGGACGGGACCGGGACCAGCGAAGAGGCTCCCCGGGAGGGACGCCGACATGCAAACGCAAGCGTTCGACGAATACGCGGAGCGTTACGATTCGTGGTTTCTCCGGAACCGCAACGTCCTGGAGTCGGAGGTTCGCCTTCTCAAGCCTTTCCTGGCGGCGCCCGGCAAGGGCTTGAGCGTCGGTTGCGGGAGCGGCCTGTTCGAGCATCTTCTGCGCACGGCCCACGGAATCGACATCCGCCACGGCGTCGAACCGTCCGAGGGAATGGCGCGGATCGCCGGGAAACGCGGCATGATGGTCAAGGCGGGCGCGGCGGAGGAGCTGCCGTTCGGCGACGCGGAGTTCGACACGGTCCTGCTCAACGGAACGCCGAGCTACCTCGCCGACCTCTCCAAGGCGTTCCGCGAGGCGCACCGCGTTCTCAAGCCCGGGGGCCGCATCGTGGTGGCGGACGTGCCGGCCGAGAGCTCCTACGGCCTTCTCTACCGGCTCGCGGCGGCGTCGGATTCGTGGGAGGACCCGGATCTGTCGAAGGTCGCGCCGAGGCACCCGTATCCGCTCGAATTCGCGAAAACGGCGAACTGGCGGACGACCGAGGAGAAGGCGGAAGCGATGCGGAAGGCGGGGTTCGTCGATCTGGAGTACGCACAGACGCTGACCCGCCATCCCCGGTTCTCGGACGACGCGGCGGAAGACCCGGTGCCCGGGTTCGACCGCGGCGACTACGTGGCGATCCGGGCCAGGAAGCCGTAAAGGACGGTCTCGCTTCCCTATACGGAAAGCAGTCGACCCGAAACCAAACGGACAGGAGGTAGGGAATAGACGGGATAGCTGCGAGGGTTCAGGAACTTTCTGCGGTGTTCGGGCTCCGGATCCTTTTCGCGATCGTCATCGTCGTCGTCGGGCGCTGGGTGGCAAAAGCCATCCGCAACGCCACCGAGAAGCTGATGACGAGGAGCAAGACCGATCCCACTCTCGTCGCCTTCGTGGGAAACCTGATCTACATCGCTCTTCTGACGTTCGTCATCCTGGCGGCGCTTGCCCAGCTGGGGATTCAGACGACGTCGTTCATCGCCGTGATCGGTGCGGCCGGCCTTGCGGTCGGGCTGGCGCTTCAGGGGTCCCTGGCGAACTTCGCGGCCGGCGTCCTGATGCTGATCTTTCGCCCGTTCCAGGTCGGCGACTTCATCGAGGGGGCGGGCGTTGCCGGAATCGTGGAGGAGGTCCAGATCTTCACGACCCAGCTGCGTACGCCGGACAACAAGACCATCATCATCCCGAATGCGAAGCTCACCGGCGACAACATCACGAATTACACGAAGAAGGAGAATCGGCGCGTAGACCTCGTCGTCGGAGTCGCCTATCACGACGAC
>CAYWOT010000215.1:0-4577 GCA_964459975.1 uncultured bacterium | reverse complement strand
ACCGGCCGGGGAAATACTTGAGCGCCTGGTAGAGGAAGAGGAAGTTCCACTCCGGTTTCGGCCTGTAGGATCTGTCCAGAGCGTCGGCCGGCCCCGCGAACGGGGGCGGGTAATAAGCGCACAGGAAGACGAGAACGAGCAGAAGGACGGTTACGGCCAGAGCATCCTTCAGAACCTGGTCCGGCCAGAACGGCCCGGAGCGCATCCGCTTCGACTCGTCCCACGGCCCGACGCTGCCGAACTGCCGGAACGCCGTCAGGTGAATGAACAGGAACGCGAGAAGGATGCCCGGCAGAATGGCGACGTGCAGAATGAACATCCGGGAAATGGTGAGCTGCCCCATGGTTCCGCCGCCGCGCAGTAGTCTTTTTGCCCACTCCCCGATGATGGGAACGGTTCCCGCTATGCTCGTTCCCACTTCCGCCGCCCAGTACCCGCGTTCGTCCCACGGCAGAGGGGCCCCGGTGAACACCAGTCCTGCCGTGATGAGCAGGAGGCCGACCCCCGCGAGCCAGACCAGTTCCCGCGGACGCTTGTATGCGCCGTAGATGAAGACACGGGCGATGTGCAGCCCCACCAGGACGATCATCGCGTTGGCGCCCCAGTAGTGGAGACCGTGGATCAGCCAGCCGAACGGGACCTCGGTGCGGAGATAGTTCAGGCTGTCGTACGCGTGGTCCACCGTGGGCACGTAGTAGAAGAGCTGCCAGACGCCCGTGATGATCTGGAGGGCGAAGACGGCCAGGGTGGCGCTGCCGAAGATGTATGCGAAGCTTGCCCCGCCGGGGATTTCCTCGTCCAGAAGCAGGTGCCTCATGGAGGACAGCGGGAACCGCTCGTCGATCCACTGGACGATCCGTGTGAACATAGGGATCCCCTACACGCGGATCTTCTGTTTGATTCCGACCTCGAACCGTTCCCACTCCACGGACAGCCTGCCGTGCTCGATCCTGGTGGGAAGCGTGTCGAGGGGGCGGGGCGCCGGGCCCCCCAGGACCTTGCCGTCGAGTGCGAACACGCTCCCGTGGCAGGGGCACTCGAAATGCTTTGCATTCGGATCCCAGTTGTACCGGCAGCCCAGATGGGGACAGATCGGCGAATACACCGTCACGTCCGAGGGGGACGAGCGGGAGAGCCGGACCGCCCACACGTTGTGGGTGACTGTCGTCCGCAGGTAGGCGTCGGTCGACAGATCGGGAAACGAGAGGACCGTGGGACGTCCGAAGGGAACATCCTTGACCAGTCCCGCCTGGGACCAGTGTGTCGGTTTCAGCCGGAAGGCGGGCCCGATCAGCGTGCCCACCAGAGGAACGCCCAAGACCAGTCCGCCGAACAGCGCGACCCCGCCGACGGTGATCCGGAGCAGACTACGGCGGCTGGCGTCGTGGGGAGGCGCAGAAGGGGGGGGCCGGTCGTCCATGGGATCTCCTCCGCATGAGGTCGTACGTCGCCAGAATGTCGAGATTTTTCGAAAAACTCTTGCTTGCGATGCGCGAGTCGGGTTTTCGTTTCAGCCATCCCCGCGCCGTTTTCGGCTCGCGGGTCCGCGCGGGTCTCTCCACGGGATCGGCCGCCGATGGCGGGGCCGGTTTTCGGCGGTCGGGGAAGTACGGTACAGTAGAATGGCGGCAACGGCCCGGAAGGAGGGCGACCATGGGGCAGAAGCGGTCGAAAAAGCGCGTCAAACGGTGGCACCCGCCCGGGACCGTCCCCGGAACGCTCGTGGCCCACGCCGAAGCGGGAGCGGAGCCCGCGCAGATCCACGCCTTCGCCTACGACCCGGGCCGCTGCGAGGAAAGGCTCCTGCGGACCGACGAGATCCCGTCGCTCGCCGTTCCGGAACACGGCGTTCTCTGGGTGGACATCCGGGGACTTTCCGACCCCGGCATCGTCAAGGCGGTCGGTGAGCGGTTCGGATTTCACCCCCTGGCCCTGGAGGATGTCCTGAACCTTCCCCAGCGTCCCAAGGTGGACCGTTATGAAGGTCACCTGCTCATCGTCCTCCGGGAGATCCGGTATCCCGCGGAGCCGGAGCAGATCAGTCTCTTTCTCTCCGACCGGCTGGTAGTGACGTTCCAGGAGAGGCCGGGCGACCCCTTCGACTCCGTTCGGGACCGCCTCCGGAACGGGAAGGGGCGAATCCGGAGCCAGGGGGCCGACTACCTCGCCTACGCCCTGTGCGATGCGGTCATCGACTCCTTCTTCCCCACGCTCGAAAGGATGGGCGACGACGTGGAGGAGCTGGAGGAGCGGGTGATGCAGTCCGCGTCCCCCGAGACGTTCGGGGAGATCCGGCAAATGAAGAAGCGGCTGCTCGAGGTGCGACGGGCCGTATGGCCGGCCCGCGACGCGATGAACGAGCTGTTGCGGGAGGACTCCCCGCTCGTGCGGGCCGAAACCCGGATCTTCCTGCGGGACTGCTACGATCACACCGTGCAGGTCATGGACATGGTCGAGACCTACCGCGAGATGGCGGCGGGACTCGTCGACGAATACATGTCCGCGGTGTCGAACCGGATGAACGAGATCATGAAGGTCCTCACCATGATGGCGACGATCTTCATCCCCCTCTCCTTCATCGCGGGGCTTTACGGAATGAACTTCGACCCGCAGAGCTCGCCGTTCAACATGCCGGAGCTGCACTGGCGGTACGGGTATCCGTTCGCGCTGCTCCTGATGGCGGCGACGGCCGTGGGGCTGCTCTACTACTTCCGGAAGAAGAAATGGTTGTAGGGACGGTCGGACGCTTCCGTCGACGGCATGGGGTCGACCGGCGTCAAGGCGGGGGTCCGCTACGCGCGGGGAGATCGATGCATCGAACGCCACGAACGAGACCTGTCATCAGCGAAGGAGGAACGCCATGCGCTACCTGATCCTGGGGGGCGGCCCCGCGGGAATCGCGGCCGCGAAGGCCGTCCGGAAGATCAAAAACGATGCGGAAATCATCATCGCCGCCGCGGAAGAGGCGCAGCCCTACCTGCGGCCGCTCCTGCCGGACTTCGTCGCGGGAGACGCGGACCTCTCCGCGCTGATCGATCCGCAGGGGCAGGACCTTGCCGAGCGGCGGATCGACCTGCGGACGGGGAAGGAGGCGGTGGGCGTGGACGGCGGCAAGAACCGCGTCCGGTTCGCCGACGGGACCGAAGAAGGGTACGACTTCCTCCTCCTCGCGACCGGCGGAAAGCCGGTGCTGCCGGATCCTCTGGCGAGGCATCCGGAGGCGGTGGTGCCCTTCGACTCCCTCGAGGACGCGAACCGGATCCGGGAGAGGGCCCGCAAACCCGGCCCGGTCGTGGTGTTCGGCCCGGGGTACGCGGCGATCGAGGCCTGCCGTGCGCTCGCGCGCCAAGGCAGGAAAGTGATCTGGATCAAGCCGGATCTTCCGCGTTTCGGTTACCCGATCTCGGGGGAGCTGGAGGCGAGCATCCTGGACCGGGTCCGCGACCGCGGGGTCGACATCCGGGGGGGGGACGACATCGCGGCCGTCCGGAAGGTCGACGAGGACGTCTTCGAGGTCCGCGACCTGGAGGGACAGGACCTGCGCTGCTCGATGGTCGTCGCGGCGACCGAACGGTTTCCGGCCGTGGACTTTCTCAAGGGAAGCGGGGTCAAGGTCGGCACCGGGGTCGTCGTCGACGATTACCTGCGGACCTTCCTCGGGAACGTGTACGCTGCGGGCGACTGCGCGGAGCTGCTCGACCGGGAGACCGGCAAGGTCCGGTTCAACTTCGGCTGGCGAAGCGCCATCCGGCAGGGGCACCTGGCCGGCCAAAACATGGCGGGGGAGGGCAAGCTCTACATCCGCCAGCAGGAAGACTACCTTTGGCTGCTTTTCGGGACGCCGCTACTGGACCGGCACAAGTGATCCGGGGGAGGAGCGCGCGCTTTCCGTCCGGAAAGGCCGCGCTCTTCCTGTTCGCCGCGCTGCTCCTCGTCGCGGCGGCTCCGTCCCGCGGCACCGCCACGGAGGAGTTCGCGGCGCAAACCGGCAAGGCCTGCGGCTTCTGCCACCTCGACCCGTCGGGCGGGGGGGAGCTGACCGCGGAGGGGAAGGCGTTCCTCCGGAGCCGGGCCGCGGCCGGGCAGGCCGTTCCGGAGGTGGGCGGCCTGCGACGCGTGGTCCGGTTTACCGCCGGGTTTCTCCACCTGTTCACCGCCGTGCTGTGGTTCGGAACGATCCTCTACGTGCACCTGCTCCTCAAGCCTTCCTACGCCGCACACGGTCTGCCGCGCGGGGAGCTTACCGTGGGATGGGTGTCGATCGTCGTCATCGCCGTGACGGGCGTCATTCTGACGGTGTTCCATCTCCGCTCCCCTGCCGACCTGCTCCACACCCGATTCGGGGTTCTCCTGACGATCAAGGTGGCCCTGTTCCTCGTCATGGTGTCCACCGCGGCGATCGTGACGTTCGTCATCGGGCCCCGCCTGAAGAGGCGGCGGGCGGCGGCCGGGCCGGGGAAAGGGGAGATGACGCCCGACGACCTGTCGCGGTACGACGGAAAGGAGGGGCGGCCCGCGTACTTCGCATTTCGCGGCAGGGTCTTCGACGCCTCGGCGAGCCGCTTATGGAAGGGCGG